>NZ_WLTU01000024.1:0-264797 GCF_009706275.1 Providencia sp. wls1943 | reverse complement strand
AGACGTACTAACACATGATATAGAACATCGAAAACATGCTCCTTACACGCAGAAAACAAGGGAAAGCTAAGATTTACCAGAGAGATCATCTGATGAGATATTTATTTTTATATTTTTTAATATGATAGAATTTCATTAGTAATTATAGGGGTTAAATTATGACTTTCACCCTTCAATATTCTTTCCAAGAAATAAATTGCTAACATAATGATATAATAGAAAATACAATTTTAGGGTTAATTTAAAAACCAAAAACTAAAATTATCCGACTAATTTTGATAAAAGATTTATAGTAACTTGTGTACTATTCAAAAAAACAAAAATAGGACCCATCATGACAAATACACAACTACTGTTGCTGGCAACCAACAACATCAAAGATAATACCGAACTCAGCCATTCTCAAGAGTCCTATGTTTACCAATTTTACTATGAAAACGTCGCCGATAAATTCTCAACAATTAAAGAATTTATGCATGAATTCATTACATTAACTAAACCCGCCTTAGAAAGTGAAGCGGATTTTCACGCATTAAGCTCACGCATCTATGCCGCCATTGAAGAGTACTTAGGGATAGCCCAGGTTCGTTATATCCAGCGTCAAAAATTACTGCTGAAGTAACTCCTTCGAACAAAAACAGACCTCAAATGGAGGTCTGTTGGTTATCCCATTAACTTACTGTTCTTGCAGCTCAAGTTCTGCAATCACCGGCAAATGGTCACTGACTTTTGACCATTGAAAGTCTTTACTATCTGTTGGAATTGTCATGGTTTTCACATCCCATTCCTGACCTTTATAGGTAAAAATATGGTCGATGTCTATGGCTGGGTTAACAGCAGGCCATGTGCGATAATTTACCCCTTTTTTCTCAACAGGATCCCAAAAATAGCTAATTTCCTGAATAGGTTGCTCTTTAGCGGTTGAGTTGAAATCTCCTGCGAGAATTTTTATAGAGGCGGCAATATTATCAAAGCCTGTCTCTGTATCACCAATCGTCGCATCTAGAATATGGCGAACTTGGTCAATGCGGATGGTAGGATCTTTCTGCCAGTCTAAGTGAGTTCCCATGATAATAATGGGGGAATCAAAGCCAGGCTTTGTAATTTGTGATAATAACACCACCCGTTGCTCTGCTCCGCCAGATGGTAAATTCACGACTTGGGATTTCTCAATTTTATATTTTGATAAAATTCCTACGCCATATTCACCACCATCAAAATCAAGTGCCTTACCAAATGCAAAATCCATTTTGTTCGCTTTGGCAATTTCCTCTAATTGGTTCACTTTCTTACTGCGCGCAGTTTTATTATCAATTTCAGTTAAGACAATAACATCCGCATCAATCTTAGCGATCGCTTTACTCAATTCATCTAAATTAGCGACATCAGCAGCTAGCTCATTTTTACCAATATTATAAGTAGCAACTTTGATCATTGGTTTATTCGCAGAATACACCTTATTCGGCGTTCCGCCATTTTGCACCATTAAAACTTCAGAACCTGTTGTTGCGGCTGTCGCGCCACACGAAACTAAAATAGCGGCAGATACGAGTGTTTTTATTGATTTCATAATGTACTTATCCCCTGTGTAATAACGATATTCAAGTTAAACAAAGAATCTATCTCTGCATAAAATCCGAACATGCACGATAGATATAATGAGGAAATTAGCACAGAAAGATAAATAAAAAGTGACCTCTACGGCATTCTTATTTCGAGATTAAAAATAACTTTTAACCTTTACGTGATTCTGTGACCAGAAACACAATGTAGTGCAACAAATACGGTGATTTCTAGCCACTTTGCCTTGCCTCAAATTTATAAGGGAAGACAATTTCATCCTGAACATCGGCAAAGCTTTCTTCAGTATCCCCTAACCATTTTAAGAGTTTTTTCGCGGTATCCCGCGCCATTTTACTGTAATCAATGCGCACAGATGTTAACGATGGATGAATATGATCGCAATTTTCCGACCCTTCAACGCACACCACAGCCAGCATCTTTGGAATTTTGATTAGCCGCCGCTGACACTCAAACATGACCCCTAAGGCTATCATTTCATGGCTACAAATCACGGCCTCTAATTCTGGTTGACGGGTCAACATTTCGCTAATCGCCTGCCGACCAAAGTCCATGGTCGCCACATAAGGCGTCGTAATGCTTTGCTCAGCACTTAAGTTATGCTTTAACAGAGTGTTATTCCAGCCACTCAGTTGCTGCCCCTGCATTTTGCTATCCATCTGAGCACCAATATAACCAATACGCTGATGGCCTTTTTGCAATAAATAATGCGTTAGGAAACTGACGGCTTCCCCTAAATTATTTTTTATATTGAGTGTAAAACGATGAGCAGGATCCCCTGTCACATTAATAACGGGGATCGGCAAATTATTCAGAGTCCCCAAAGCACTTTCAGAATTCATTGCGCCAAAAATCACCAATGCAGCTGGACTACTTTGCAATAGAGTGAGTAGCACCTCAGACTCTTTTTTATGCTGATAATCGTGACTACCAATCACCACTTGATAATTATTTTTGTTCAAGACTTCTTGTAAAGCTTGCAGAAAAACTGAACTTGCATTGTCTCGTAATGAGGGGATCAACACTGCAATTGTGCGGCTTTGACCTGATGCCAAAATGCCCGCTGCGGAGTTGGGAATATAGCCAAGCTCCTCAACAGCTTCATTGATTTTCTCCCTCAATTTATCCGAGACTAACTCCGGTGTCCGCAAGGCGCGCGATACCGTCATTGAGCCGACCCCCGCATATTTTGCGACGTCTTGTAATGTGACTCTGCCTGTATTCTTTCTTTTTCGGGTTTTCTGCATGAAATTACTTTGTTTCGTCTAAACTTATTATTCAACGACGATAACTTATCACAGCTCCGATTTGTTAATTAACTGCCAAATGCACTAAAAATGATTTTATTAACGATATTTAGCCAAAATGATAGCGCTATCACGAAAATGAATAATTCAGCTAGATAGCGCTACCATAGATCACTACTATTCATTCCATTACTAAAACATCTAATAAAATTTCTTTTTTACCAGGAGCCAAGCCAATGCTAACTACGTTATTAACCCCAAATGTGGTTCAGGTGGTTGACAGCGCCAATGACTGGCGTGATGCGATAAAAATCGCCTGTAATCCCTTAATTAATAATAAGTTCATCGAACCTCGCTATATTGATGCCATCATTCAATCCCACGAAAAAATCGGCCCTTACTATGTATTAGGTCCTGGCATTGCAATGCCACATGCCCGCCCTGAAGACGGAGTTAACCAGTTATCTCTCGGTTTAACGGTCATCAAACAAGGGGTTGAGTTTGGTTCAGAAGGTAACGATCCAATTAAGTTATTGATTGTTCTTGCAGCAACAGACAGCAACAGCCACATAGGCGCGATTGCAAAACTGGCTGAACTTTTTGATAACCAAGAAGATATTGATAGCATCATGCAATCAGAAAACGTAGATGACATCCTTAATATCATCGCTAAATATGAATAATTGAGTCATAGGTAAATATTATGAAAATCACTGTTGTTTGTGGAAATGGTTTAGGTACAAGTCTGATGATGGAAATGAGCATCAAGACAATTTTAAAAGATCTGCAAGTTGCGGCTGATGTTGACCACGTTGACTTAGGCTCTGCAAAAGGCACTGTGAGTGATATTTTTGTCGGTACCACCGATATCGCGGAGCAATTAGTTGCTCAACAAGTTGGCGGCGAAATTGTTGCTCTGGAAAATATGATTGATAAAGTCGCGATGAAAGAACGTCTGAGCGTGGCTTTACAGAAACTCGGCGCGATGTAACCGGAGGCTTCATGGAATTCTTTCGTTTTCTGATGCAAGATGTGCTTTCTGAACCGGCGGTGCTCGTTGGTCTGATTGCACTTATCGGTCTGATTGCCCAAAAGAAACCTGTCACTGAATGCATTAAAGGCACCATCAAAACTATCATGGGTTTTGTGATTTTAGGTGCCGGTGCAGGGTTAGTTGTCAGTTCTTTAGGTGATTTTTCCGCAATTTTCCAACACGCATTTGGTATCAATGGTGTCGTGCCGAACAACGAAGCGATTGTGTCTATTGCACAAAAAAGCTTCGGTCGTGAAATGGCAATGATCATGTTCTTTGCGATGTTAATCAATATATTGATTGCTCGCCTGACCCCATGGAAATTTATCTTCCTGACAGGTCACCATACTTTATTCATGTCTATGATGATTGCGGTTATCTTAGCGACCGCAGGTATGGAAGGAACCATGCTCGTTGCTGTTGGTTCACTGATAGTGGGTTTCTGTATGGTGTTCTTCCCTGCGATCGCACACCCGTACATGAAAAAAGTCACTGGTTCTGATGATGTGGCAATTGGTCACTTCTCCACTATTTCTTATGTGTTAGCGGGTTTTATCGGTAGCAAATTTGGTAATAAAGAACATTCTACTGAAGATATGAATGTGCCAAAAAGCTTACTGTTTCTGCGTGATACGCCAGTAGCGATTTCGTTCACTATGTTCATTATCTTTATCATTACTTGTTTGTTTGCAGGCAGTGATTTTGTTCGTGAAGTGAGCGGTGGTAAAAACTGGTTCATGTTCTCGTTGATGCAATCCATTACTTTCGCAGCGGGTGTTTACATCATTCTGCAAGGTGTGCGCATGGTTATTGCCGAAATCGTTCCTGCATTTAAAGGGATCTCTGACAAACTGGTGCCAAATGCAAAACCTGCATTAGACTGCCCAGTGGTCTTCCCTTACGCGCCGAATGCGGTATTAGTTGGCTTCTTAAGCAGCTTTGCAGCGGGTGTATTAGGCATGTTTGTTCTGTATGCGCTGAACATGACGGTCATTATTCCGGGTGTTGTACCACACTTCTTCGTGGGTGCGGCGGCTGGGGTATTCGGTAACGCAACGGGTGGACGCCGTGGTGCAATCCTTGGTGCCTTTGCTCAAGGTCTGTTAATTACCTTCTTACCGGTATTCTTACTGCCTGTCCTCGGCGACATCGGTATTGCAAATACGACCTTTAGTGATGCTGACTTCGGCGCTATCGGAATTTTATTAGGTATTATTGTTCGATAATCCTTCAACCCTCTGAGCTTATACTCAGAGGGTTTTCCTTCGTTCTGCACTGCCTAACTTACTTTCCCAGCCAAGCACCATCCTTAAATAAGAAATCCTGCAATAAAAGTAAATCATCTGGCGTAACGTGGATCACCCCTTCTCCCGGGATATCAATTTCTGCAATCATAAACAGTGCCAATGTCGTCAAAGATGGCAAAATAACAATGAGCCAATTTTTACCTTTTGTTCCCCGAATGTTATAGCCTATCAAGGCATTCGAGCAGACAGCGAAAAATATCAGTAAGAACCAAGCTGCATTCGGGATTTGATGTCGCCAGCTCGCCATAGTTTTTTGTTGAGAAACATATAAATCACCAAATGCCGATAAAACCGAAGAGACCACAGGGTTCGGCGATTCTTGAGCCTGCTTCACACCAATTTCCCAAAGTTGCCCTTGTTTAGTCAGTGATGCCATCCGCCATTGGCTGTTTTCATCACTGACTCCCGATTTAAAAAATTCGATACGCGCTTCAAGATATTGTTGAATAAGCAATGAGGCTTCCACCCGCTCATCACCACTGAGTAATTGTGCTCGCTGATAGGCATTACCAATCGCAATCGCTTCGTTTTCTTCTGTTTGTTGGCGGTTGTTTAACCATTGATAGAAATCGATAATACAAAACCAATCAACAGACCCAATAGCGACAAAATCGCCCCTAAAATAATTTTCGCCTCATCATCCGCCAGTTATTCATGAGCACTGCGGCGTTTAAAAATATATTTCCCAATATAAGCAGAAATAATTAATAAAACGAAGGTGATAATAAATAACAGAATAGAATCAATGGGCGTATCGTTAATTAACTCAGAGAGGTTAAACATGCGTGGCACCAGAAAAATTTATTTGCCGATATATAACACGATCAAATGCGTAATATCTATGTAAATTACCTTTTTGGTGGGTATTTTAGTAATAAGCTTCAGGACTGTTATCCAATAACGATAACCCTAGTTAAAATGGCATCAATAAATGAATAGTTTCAGAATGTAAGCATTCAATTTAACTTAATGAAAAATATCGCCATATTTTATTTATAGTGAATATGGCGATTTGCAGTATAAGAAGTAGACAGTATTAGAACTAAATTGAATTATAGCTAAGTCGGATTAGCGTTCTTCGTCTCGCAGGGTCAGTACTTCATAACCATCTTTAGTGACCAAAATGGTATGTTCCGACTGCGCTGAAAGCTTTTTATCTCGCGTCACGACCGTCCAACCATCCTTTTTGGTTTTTATTTTCATGCCACCTTGGTTTATCATCGGCTCAATGGTGAATGTCATCCCTTCCTTTAGAACTACACCGCGTCCACGGGTTCCATAATGTAATACTTGCGGGTCTTCATGCATTTTTCGACCAATGCCGTGCCCGCAATATTCGCGAACGACGCTATAACCGTTTGATTCCGCATGATGTTGGATAGCAGAACCAATGTCACCTAACGTCGCTCCCGGTTTTACCTGCTTAATCCCTTCCCACATTGCATTATAGGTGTCTTTCACTAATTTTCGGGCAAGCGGGGAAGCCTCTGGCATCACATACATTTTACTTGAATCAGCAATAAAGCCATTTTTCTCAAGGGTAATATCCACGTTGATAATGTCTTTTGGCTTTAAAATTTCATCGATTTTTGGCACACCATGGCAAACAACTTCATTAATTGATGTATTTAGAACATATTGATAACCATATTGTCCTTTACTGGCAGGGCGCGCTTGAAGTTCATTCACAATATAGCTTTCGACTTTGTCGTTAATTTCCATCGTGGATATTCCGGGAACGATAAACTCATCCAACATTTTAAAAACGCTGGCAAGTAATCGGCCAGATTCTCGCATTAATTCTATCTCTTCAACATTTTTAATCGTGATATTGTCCATTGAGTTTCCTTTTAACTGCCGTTCACGTATTCAGCATTTCGTTAAATAACGTGCTAAAAATCCGACTTAACATAAATTATCTAATGCATATAAATTGGTATGATCATAACGTATCAATTCATCCCATTAAAGTACTCCATTATTGAAAAGCACAAAACGGCATAAAATAAATAAGTGATGATTTGTTAAGCTTCAAGGATTGTCTTAGTTACAGCTAGAGTCATTGCTGCTAGATTATTAAGTAGAAAATTTAAATTTCTTGCGTTATTAATCGGTTATTGAGACTAATTTGAGGGAGCCAATGAAAAAATATTTACTGAGTATTAGTTTAGCCGCCAATGCTGTTTTACTCATTGCACTGATCTCTGCCGCCGTGATGCTATTTAATTTAAAAGCGAAGGTGGATAACGCAATTCAACAAGTGAAAGACGGTGAATATATTGAGTTGGCCAAAGATAATATATTACCTGAATCTTTAAAAGATCTGTCTAAGATTGATGTCACAGATAAACCTTGTGACTATTTTTATCAGAATGTGGATGTGTTTATCGAATATTTAAAAGATAACCCAGATATTGCAGGCGCAGATATTTATGCCAATCAAATTGCCGCATTAAAACGTAAAATTGAAAAAGCCCCATCCATTTTTCAAGATAAAGCCTGTGAAAAAGGGATTTCTGGGCTTAATTTTATGATTGAAACTATCTCCCCCTCTGAATAACTGAGACTAACCACCCCATTTTCATTGAGGGTGGTTTTACAAATAATACTAGCAGCACGCTAATTACTTTAGTTAACTTCCATCACTTGAATTTGCTCTAACCACTCATAGTCTCCAATGATTGGCCGCCCCTCTAGCCAACGGGATAGCATATCCAACATTAACATCACGCTAACCTGCTGTTTTTCGAATTCTGAGTGATTACGAGGTAAATAATTTACGCTCTGAGCATAACTGCCCGTTGGTGTAGATAGCGCTAGAGATAACACGCCTTCATGATAGTTACCAACCACTAAACCAATCTCACGCTGATTTAGCGACCGACTATTTTTTGCAGTTTGGACTAATGTGGCCAAATCTGAATGCTCTGCCGATTTTTCAATATTCCCTTGAGTAACAGGTACTTTTGCTGCATTCAATGTCCAATAGAGTAAACCCGCGCTGAACTGTTCGTGAGTCACAACCGAAAGCTGTTGTTGTTCAAGCGCTTCCCGTACTAACGCGCCAATACCTTCGGTTCCTTCGAAGACTTTATTATCACCAACACCCGCTTTCACGACTCGCCAAACTTGCTCCATCGCATCGCGTTGACTCGCTGGACCTGTCAATTTTAATTCAATGATTGGCATTGAAGAGCGGTAACCCAACACGCACTCTTTTGGTAATTCAAGTGGGTCAAACTGCCTTGCAAGACTACTTTCACTGCGACCAAAACTGGTTAGACGCAAACAAATTGGTGGCTCTGGCAACGTAAGCTTTTGATGTAAACGAGGAATGATCTGTTCATTAACCATGACTTTAAATTCAGAAGGGACGCCCGGTGTAAAAAAGAACCAGCAATCATTAAGATGCAGCGCAAAACCACAAGCGGTTCCCACAGGATTATCAATAAGTTCAGCATTGGCGGGTAACATGGCCTGCTTACGATTGGTAGCCGGCATTTCACGTTTTCGAGCAGTAAAATAGCTTTCCATTACCGCAATCCACTCAGGATGCTCAACAAGTGGTACACCCGCAGCGGTTGCAGCCGCTAAGGCACTGAGATCATCACTCGTTGGGCCTAACCCACCATTAACAATAACCACATCTGCATGATGGCTACGTTCGATAAATGTTTCCACTAAGCTATCAAGAGAGTCACCGACTGTTGTACGGCTATGCAGCGGTAATCCTTGCTGGAACAAACAATCCGCTAGCCAAGCCGCATTGGTATCAACAATTTGGCCATGCAGCACTTCATCACCGGTACTTAACATTTCTACAATCAACATCCCTGCGCTCCCTTTTTGAGGCTCACCACGAAAAGCCAATTTGATCATTATTATCCTAGAGCTCAAAAAATAAAACCCCGAGAACCGTTTTACCAGCGCTCGGGGTTTTCAGCGAAATAGATAGTTATCTATTAAACTAATTCTTTCACTTCAAAATTAACTTCGCCGCTTAAGTCTGCTTCGTAATCAACGCCATCTAAGCCAAAGCCGAATAAACGTAAGAATTCTGCTTTGTAGCCTTGATAGTCAGTCAGTGCATTGATGTTGTCGTCGTTAAGCTGTTTCCAGATTTGACGACAAGTTTCTTGCACATCATCACGCAGTTCCCAGTCATCCAGACGCAGACGGTTTTTCTCGTCAGTTTCTGGTGTTTCACCGCTGAATAATTTCGTTGCGAACAGACGTTGAATTTGCTCGATGCAACCTTCATGAATGCCTTGCTCTTTCATGATTTTGAACACGATTGAGATGTAAAGAGGCATGACAGGAATTGCTGAAGACGCTTGAGTGACCACAGATTTCAGTACAGCAACGTGTGCAGAACCGCCTTTCTGTGCCATTTTTTCGTTGATAGCATGCGCTGCGCGATCTAAATCTTCTTTCGCTTTTCCTAATGTACCGTGCCAGTAGATTGGCCAAGTTAAATCAGTACCGATATAGGAGTAAGCAACAGATTGTGCATTGTCAGCCAGAACGCCCGCATCCGCTAATGCGTTCATCCACAATTCCCAATCTTGACCGCCCATCACTTTCACGGTGTCTTCGATTTCTTGCTCGTTGGCAGGTTCAACAACGGCTTCGATCAGCACGTCTTTGTTAGTATCCAGCGCAACAGATTTGTACGGTTCGCCAATTGGTTTTAATGCTGAACGTACAACTTCACCCGTTTCAGGCATTTTACGCACTGGGGAAGCCAGTGAGTAAACCACTAAATCGATTTGACCTAAATCTTGTTTAATCAAGTCGATTACCGTTTGACGGCATTCATTGGAGAATGCATCACCGTTGATGCTTTTCGCATACAGACCCGCTTCTTTCGCTGCTTTGTCAAAACCAGCGGCGTTGTACCAGCCTGCGGAACCTGTTTTGCTCTCACTGCCCGGCTTTTCAAAGAAAACACCGATGGTCGCTGCACCGCTGCCAAAAGCCGCATTGATGCGAGAAGCCAGACCATAACCAGTGGATGCACCAATTACCAGAACCTTTTTCGGTCCATTTTTCAGTTCACCACGAGATTTCACATAGGCAATTTGCTCACGAACATGGGCTTCGCAGCCTGCTGGGTGAGCTGTAGTGCAGATAAAACCACGAATTTTAGGTTTGATAATCATAGTAATTTTTCTTGGTAGCTTACAATCGAACACTAATATACCTGATATTCACCTTATACTTAAGATGTATAGGCAAGAAACATAGTGAACAGACCAGTTTATTTAGGATTTTGACTCTTTTCGTGCTGTTCTACTTGAGAAAAAGCGAGCGCTTTCAACCAATCAGCAAGTAATGGTGTAGTTTTTATCGCATCTAACATCGCACGCTCATGCTTCGTTAAGCGGACAACCACAATTTCAGTTTTCATATTAGACATCACCCTCTCCTTTTTCTAAAACGCTGATATTGGCACAGTTCAAGGTGGGATGGGTCTGACTTACTTATTTTTACTTAGTCTTTCGGTATCTTGATAAAAATGGGAGAAAAATGACAAAAAACTGGATTCGCAGAACCCATTGAAAAACGATAATTATTTTTATATTCAAACGCAAAAAAGCCACCCAATGGGTGGCTTCTTCATTTCCTAACTTACTGATAAACTCAGTGAAGTTTTGTATGGTGCCCAGGGCGGGACTTGAACCCGCACAGCCTTACAGCCGAGGGATTTTAAATCCCTTGTGTCTACCGATTTCACCACCTGGGCCAAATTTTTAATACTGCTTTACTGCATATCTAGTTGTTAACTTTACTAACTAACTAGTTTAAATCTTTAAAGTAAAATGAACTTATTGCTCCATTCACTGAATATGGTGCCCAGGGCGGGACTTGAACCCGCACAGCCTTACAGCCGAGGGATTTTAAATCCCTTGTGTCTACCGATTTCACCACCTGGGCTAGAATTTGGAGGCGCGTCCCGGAGTCGAACCGAGCTACACGGATTTGCAATCCGGTGCATAACCGCTTTGCTAACGCGCCTTACACCCTAGTCTTTTTCAAGATTTGGAGCGGGAAACGAGACTCGAACTCGCGACCCCGACCTTGGCAAGGTCGTGCTCTACCAACTGAGCTATTCCCGCTTAAGCTTCACTTTTCAGTTTCTGCTCTCAAACTGGCTGATTTACTTATTTATTTTCGTAAACCACGTTGCCGTTCGATGCGTTGCATTCTACTGATTTCACCTATCGAGTCAATACAATTATTGAAATAATTGGATCGTTCGCTGTTTTTTCAATCATTTCGATCACGCTTCGCTCAAATCGCCCCACGCAGCCTTTAAATATTGGAACATTGACCAGAAAGTCAGAATTGCAGCCACATATAAAAGAGCGATAGACAGATGTTCGATCAGCGGATTTGGACGCCATAATAAGCCCACCAGCGACATCATTTGCGCGGTAGTTTTGAACTTACCGATCCAAGAAACTGCCACACTGCTACGTTTACCAATTTCTGCCATCCACTCTCTGAGTGAAGAGATAATGATTTCACGAGCAATCATGGTTGCTGCAGGTAAAGTGACATACCAAACATCGTAACTTTCAGTCACTAAGACTAAAGCGGTTGCAACCATAACCTTGTCGGCAACAGGATCGAGGAAAGCACCAAATTTAGTCGTTTGCTTCCATAGACGCGCTAAAAATCCGTCGAACCAATCCGTTACAGCGGCAATCACGAAGATCAGCGCACAAGCGAAAGGTCCCCAACTGACAGGAAGATAAAATGCTAATACGAAAAACGGTATCAGGATGACACGGAATAAGGTCAACCACGTTGGTATATTTAATTTCATCGCGCTCACTAACTCTTTGTCCAAGACGGATACCTTAGTATGTTGCCCTAAGATACCTACTGTTTCAATGCATTATAAATCTTTTCTGCCAGCGCGTATGAGATCGAGGGCACTTTTGCGATCTCTTCTATGCTCGCATTACGCAAAGGTTGTAACCCCCCCATATACTTCAATAACATTTGGCGACGTTTTGGCCCTACGCCTTCGATAGATTCAAGTGCACTGGTATTTTTCACTTTCGCACGGCGCTGGCGATGCCCCGTAATCGCATGGTTATGCGACTCATCACGAATATGCTGGATGACATGCAATGCCGGCGAATCAGGGGGAAGCGCAAAACCTTCACCTTCAGGTTTTAAAAACAGCGTTTCCAACCCTGCTTTACGGTCGCTACCTTTAGCAACCCCAATTAATAAAGGATGGTTTTTATCCCAATCGACCTCAAGGGAATCAAAGACATCCCGCGCTTGCCCCAGCTGCCCTTTACCACCATCAATAAAGATAATATCGGGAACTTTGCTCTCATCCAGATGTTTACCATAACGCCGAGTTAGCACTTGGTGCATTGCTGCATAGTCATCCCCAGGCGTGATCCCCGTAATATTGTATCGGCGATACTCTGACTTCACGGGACCCGTTTTATCAAACACCACGCAGGAAGCCACGGTTTGCTCGCCCATCGTGTGAGAAATATCGAAACACTCCATGCGGGAAATATTCTCTATATTCACGACTTTTGACAGCGCAGCCATGCGTTGTTGGATCGTCGATTGTTGCGCCAGTTTGGTAGATAGCGCAATAGAAGCATTGGTTCGTGCCAATTTTAAGTAACGGGCTCGGGTGCCTCGTGGCTGGCTTTGAATATTAATTTTACGACCCGCAATCCCAGACAATGATTCCGCCAGCAACTCTTTTTCCGTCAATGGGAAATCAATTAATATTTCCCCTGGCAATGTGCGGTTTTCACTACCTTGTAAATAGAACTGCCCTAAGAAGGTTTGAACCACTTCTTCTAATAAAGTCCCCACCGGAATTTTTGGATAGTAGCTTCGACTGCCCAAAACCTTTCCTTGGCGAATAAATAGAACATGAACGCAAGCCAAACCGGAATCAAATGCGACTCCGATAACGTCGAGGTCATCATCACCGCCTGACACATATTGCTCTTCTGTGACCGCACGCACGGCTTGAATTTGGTCACGAAAACGCGCGGCATCTTCAAAGCGCAGCTCTTGGCTCGCTTTTTCCATGCGCTCGACCAACCCAGTCAAAACTTGCTTATCCTTACCCGTTAAGAACAGACGCACATAGTTGACTTGCTGGTCATATTCTTCATCCGTCACGAGTCCTTTCACGCACGGTCCTAAACAGCGACCAATTTGGTACTGTAAACAAGGTCTTGAACGGTTTCTGTAAACGCTATCTTCACACTGGCGGATGGGAAACAGTTTTTGCATCACCGCCAACGTTTCACGCACCGCATAAGAACTTGGGAACGGACCGAAATATTCCCCTTTCCCGTGTTTCGCGCCACGGTGACTGGAAATTCTGGGATGTGTTTCGCTACTCAGAAAAATATAGGGATAAGATTTATCATCGCGTAGCAATACGTTATAACGAGGCTGATACAACTTTATATAATTATGTTCTAGCAGTAGCGCCTCAGTTTCGGTATGGGTTACCGTCACATCGATAGAGGCGATATGCTTGACGAGTTGCTCTGTTTTGCGGCTACCGACATTCTCACGGAAATAGCTCGATAACCTTTTTTTTAGATCTTTCGCTTTCCCGACATAAATCACGGTTCCCCCAGCGTCATACATACGATAAACGCCGGGTTGGTTTGTGACTGTTTTTAAGAAAACTTTTGGATCAAACTGTTGTTCCACCCTGATGAACCCTGTTTTGCGGTGATTAAACCATAACCGATTGCTATATGTGTTAATTCTACATCACTACAGATATTAAGTTTACCAAACATTCGATATCGATAGGTATTTACCGTTTTTGGGCTTAAAGATAATGACTCCGCAATATGCTTAACCGGAAGCCCTCTTGTGATCATGAGCATAATTTCAAGCTCTCTTGCGGAAAGCAATTCATATATATCTAACTGTTCACGTTGATTTAATCTTTGTAAAGCTAGCTGTTGAGCAATGTCAGGAGAGATAATTCGTTGACGCGCATTCACTATCTGCAGAGCCTCAATAAGCTCTTCTTCTGCAATACTGGCGCTCAATATGCCAAAAACGCCAATATCCAACGCTTTCACAACAAACATATCATTATGACGAATATTGAAGATAATGAGCCCAACATCAGGTTGAGTACGGCGGATTGTCGTGAAAGTTTTTAATGAATCAAAATGGCAATGTTCCCGATTAATCAAAATAATATTTGCTTTATTTTGTCGGTTCCACGTGATCACGGGGTCTAAAGAAGGAAACGTTGCGACAACTTTATAGCGAGTATTTCGAGTGAGTATCGCTTCAATACCTCGAATCGAAATATTACTATCATCAATAATTATTATATTAATCAAATACCTCTCCTATTACTTGCAGCCATAATGGGAGGATAATAAATGAAAAAATCAATAAGTCATATCTTCTTTTTAAATCAAAATTTAAAACTATTGTTCCAGTAATAATTCATTAAGTAATATTTAAAACTTGAATAAGTTAATTTCAAAAAAATAGCCGCTAAATAATTAGCAGCTATCTGTTTTAATACTCTTTCATTTAACGAACTAAAGCTAAATCAGGTGTGAACTACTTTTGCCCAACAAGGCGGCAAATCGTTTCAGACACTAAATAACTCTTCTCGAATGAAGTTATTGGTAAAAACTCAAAGCGAGAATGGAAGTTATGCGCACCCGTAAAATAGTTTGGCGTCACAATTCCGCGAGCAGACAGCGCTGAACCATCAGTGCCCCCACGCATTGGAATGATGTTTGGCTCGATATGATGAATTTTTAACGCTTCGAGAATAATATCTACCGCAGTACGATCTTCACCGATGGAATCGCTGATATTGCTATACACATCATCAATTTTGAACTCCACTTTCGCGCGTGGATGACGAGTGCGAATCAGTTCAATACTTTCAGCAATGAAACGCTTACGGGCTTCAAAACTTGGGCGGTCAAAATCACGGATCGCCATTTTGATTTTCGCTTCGTTCGGGTTTGCGGCTAGATCTGTAATATAGAAATAGCCTTCACGGTGTTCAGTGTGTTCCGGCGTATCAAAACGATCGAAACAACCAATAAAATCATGTGCCACACGAATTGGGTTTAACAATACGTTTTTCGCTGACATTGGGTGAGCCGTGATCCCCTTAATTTCCACTTCAATAGAAGCCGCATTAAAGGTTTCAAAAACCACTTCACCGAGTGCACAGCAATCGATGGTGTAAGCAAAATCCACTTTGAAACGAGAAAGATCCATGATTTTGGAGCCACGAAGACCAATTTCTTCATCTGGCACAAACGCCACATAGATATCGCCACAGTCAAAGTCTGCATTTTGCAGCTTATCCATCAGCTCCATGACAACCGTAATGGCCGCTTTATCATCCGCCCCCAAAACACTGGTTCCGTCACTGAAAATAATTTCATCACCCACATAAGCTGTAGCTTCTGGGTGTTCAGCGGTTTTAAACCACACATCTTCCTGCGCATTCAGGCATAAATCAGCACCTTCATACCTTAATGTTTGTGGCTTGATCACCGGAGATAAACCTACATCGACAGTATCTAAGTGAGCCACAAACCCGATTTTAGGGGCATTCGGTTTATTACCTGGACGCATTCCATATAAAATGGCATGTTCATCAACATACACCTCTTTCAAGCCGTAGCTTTCTAACTCTTTTGCCAGAAGATTTGCCAGTTCGCGCTGACCTTCTGTGCTCGGTACAACAGAGCTCGCTGCATCACTTTGGCTTTCAATGGCCACATAACGATAAAAACGTTCTTCTAACTTCTTACCTAATTCTTTCATTTCTCATACCTTTTACTTATTGTACAGGCTGCCATGTATAACCGCTGTCAAAACCGATTGGAATATCGAATGCCCAGAACAGATACAGTGTTGCTGTTAAGGTAATTAATAAACCGATGGTGAATGGGATCATCATGGAACATAAGGTTCCGATACCTGCATTTTTATAATATTTTTGGCAATACATTAAAATCAGCGGATAGAACGGGAACATTGGTGTACTCACGTTCATCGCAGAGTCACTTACACGGAATGCTGCTTGAGTTAATTCTGGCGAAATTCCGACTGCCATTAACATTGGCACTAAAACTGGTGCCATAATCGCCCATTTTGAGGTCGCTGACGTGATCATGATATTTAACACGGCAGTTAATAAAATCACCCCAAATACCGTCATTCCCGATGGCATATCTAAAGTTCGCAGTAATTCCGCACCCGATAAGGCTAATAATGTCCCTAAGTTAGAGTGTTGGAACGAATACAGGAATTGCGCCGCAAAGAAAGCAAACACAATAAATGGGATCAGTGATTTGGTAATATTTTCCATCGCCTTAACCACATCTTTGGTCGAGGTGAAAGATTTGGTCATATAACCGAACACAATGCCCGGTAGTGCAAAGAAGATGAACAATAATGGCACAACAATCTGCATGATCGGGGCTTTAGGGCTGGTTAAGCTGCCGTCTGGACCACGTAGTGGTGAATTTTCAGGCCATAACAGCGCAAATAACCCTACGCCTAATGCAATCACCATTAACCCAGCAACACGAAATGCGCGATGCTCTTGTGGTGTGATTTTACCTAAATCTTGCTCAGCATCCGTATCAACGTCAGATTTGGTGATTGGCGCGTTTTTATTTAACCACGGCTCAACGATTTTTTCGGTGATAAACCAACAAGTAAAAATAACGCCGAAGGTTCCGCCCAAGCTAAAGAAATAGTTACACAGCACGTTGACACTGTAGCCTGGCGCTAACATTTGCGCGGCATCTTGCGTAAAGCTCTGCATGATTGGGTCAATAATCGATGGCGTATAACTTGCAGTGAATCCACCCGCTAAACCGGCAAATGCCGCTGCAATACCCGCTAAAGGATGGCGACCACTAGCATAGAACATCATTGCCGCGACTGGCATCAAAATAACGTAGGCTGAGTCAGAAGCAACGTGAGAAACGATCCCGACGAACACAACGGTTGGAGTCAACATTTTAGGTGAAATAAAAGAAAGCATTTTTTTCAGCGCTGTATTAATAAAGCCGCTACTTTCTGCAATCCCAATACCTAAGGTGGCAACAATTGTTATTCCGAGAGGAGGGAAATTAATAAAATTTTTAACCGCTGATGTCACAAATAATATGATTTCTTCATACTGAAACATATTAATAACGGAAATTTTTTCTTTAGAAATAGGATGGTGATAACTGAAATCTACAAATGAGAGTAGATAGGATAAAAACCAACATATTACTAGGGCGTAAACAAATAGCATTGTCACATCTGGCATAACGTTACCGATGCGCTCAACACGATTTAAAAAACCCTTTTTCTGAGGTAGTGTTTTAGTTGTCATAGTTGCAAGTTACTTATGTTATTAGAATAGAAACTTCATCACAGTAAATAACCCATTTAGAAAAGTAAAACACTTTCTTACTTTATTTTAACAGAATGAAAAGCAGACAATCATTCTAGTTAATAATGCTTATATTATTAGTTTTATTCTAAATCCAACTACCTGAAATTTTATTTTAGCTTATGTTTACTCTCGCTTTATATTGCTTAAGTCATTTTTTTATTTATTTAAGCTCACGCTAAAAGAAATGATTATTATTCCCTTTAGCGTGATTGATAAATTAATCTAAAGATTATTATTCTCGTTTTAGTTTTTCAGTATTAGCAATAAAAAGAGCAATAACTAAAACTAAAATAGCACCAGCATGCAGCAGCGTAGTCATCGGATCACTGTGGTCAACAATAATGAGGCGAATAATGGCCGTGATACCAATGTAGATAAAATAGCGTAATGGAAAATGATAACCTGACATAAAGTACTTTATAATCAAAGCAATAAACTCAAAATACAGAAAATAAATGACAATTCCTTCTAAAAGCTCATACGCTTTAGCCTCTTGATCCCCTCCAAACATCAACGATGCCATCGTAAATGTTTCTTTTGCCAAGAAGAAAACCAGCACCCCAGCAAGCACAATTAAACCTGCGTTAAGAACCCATTGTAATACCCAAGCGATATTACTCGCATGGCGCATTCCTTTCATATTATTCATTAATCATTCCTCGGGTTACTCTCTCTACGTTTAAAATAGATAATTTACTTTTTCCATTTACCTTAGATTAAGCATAACCTTTCAACATTATGTAAAAAAACAAAATAGAATAACTTAATTATAATTGAAATTTTTGACGCTGACATTACAAATGAATGTTTAGATTACCTTAAGATAAATAGCAGGTAATAATACCTGCTATAAGATTGGCATTTAGGATTTATTGGCGAACAAGTTTAATATATCTTGCTCAGTTAGCATTGGCGTCTTTTCAACAAAATTATAATAGCTAGGCTTACAATCAATATAAATTTGTGTTCCCATTTTAGCATTTTTGCTTTCTTCAAATAGCGGGGCTGAAATGTAATACGTTGACGGCGAATGTAAATGATAAAATAGATGAGTACCACACTGCTTACAGAAAGCCCTTTCAGCCCATTCCGATGAAGCAAAACGGGTAATGAACTCGTTACCTTCAATTTCAGGCTCACCTTCATAGCCGATGGTCATTCCGGGACCGCCATTCCATTTTAGGCACATGCCACAATGGCAAACATGAACGGTATCGATAGGGTGATTGATAGTCAGTTTAACTGACCCACATAAACATTGTCCTTTAGGCATGATCCAGTCCTCTATTGATGCAGCTAGATTCAAAAAAAGGAACCTAAGGTTCCTTTTTTAATTAAAGATCGTCTGAGTTGGATTTATTTGATGACCCAACCTCTTTGAAAAGATACCAGCAGAAATAAAGCAGCGCGAAAATGCCGACAACAAGTAACACCCATAATGCGATAGTCATCCAATCTAAGCCTTCTTCCACGGGCTTATCTTGGGTTCTTTTCTCCACACCACCTAATTCCAATACTTTACCTGTCGTTGTGATTTCAGGGAAATCCTCCATCACGTTTTCAACACTTTCATTCTTACCAATAAGTTGAGTGTAGTTAACATTATCTAAGGTGGCTTGTTTATTTCCCCACACAAGCAAATAAGGCGAAGCTCCTTGTATATTAACAATCAAATTCACGGCATCACGCAACCCATAAATCGTAGGTGGCAACTCATCCCAGCTGCCTTTTAATGCAGTGATTCTGAGTCCTTTAATTTGCTTATCGTGGATCATTAAATTCGGATTACTCGCTTTATCACCATCATTGATTTGGTTGAAAACCATCACATTCGCCAACAATTTCCATTCCTCATCACTATTGGCAATATATTCTATTTTCAGCGGTACCACGCGATTTGATTGTTGTAGCTTAATGCTGATTTCATTCAATGGTTGCGGTGTTGGCAAGCGATAAATCACTTGCTCTCGCGTGATACCATCGTTCGTCACTTCAAAGAGGAAAGATTCCTGACGATGGAAAGAGTTCATCACATACTGCAATCCAGTCACAGACTGAAGAAGTGGAATTTCATGCTCTGGCGCGCTAACTGTTACTAACATCAAGTATGGCGCGACGGGGCCAGTACTTTCCCCTCTTAATAATTCAATGGTATTACTCGCCACAACGCCTGAGTCTAATTTCAGGCTCATGACAGGTTGATTCGACGCTATATTTACCCAGTTTTTCTTATCAGTACTGTAATAAACAAAAACTTTGGCTTGCCAGTCCTGATTATTCTGAGCCCAACCTAAATCTAAAGTTGATAAAACCCCGCTGTCTTTGAGTTGATCACGCGTCAGTAAATAGGCCTGATAATTGGTTTTATCTTTTCGTTGTAAATTCGGCAATTCAATACGGGTTGTTTTACCTGGCTCAGCTTCCACCAGTATATATTGGCTATCAAATTGAGCATCATCGTTAGGGTTCACATTATCTGCACGAGTGACTAAGCGTTGAAAATTAAATTTAACATTGGTCGTCGCAACAGATTTATTGGTATCGAAAAATAACGCCGTTGGAATTTCATTCCCTGTTCCATTGAAAATACGAATATCTTGCAGCGTATCTGGATACGCAGATCCCATATAGGCAGCTGCGGGTAACTCTAACCAGTAGAACGGGCTGCTTCTATCCGGAGTGGTAAGCTCTTCTCCTTGATAAAAATCGTAGGGGCTTGCTTGCTTAGAATCATTAGCACTAAGGTCATTGGCTTTAGAATCGCTAGCATAGCTTCCAAACGATAATAAGCATATTGAGGAAAAGAGAGCACCCCATGCACATAATGTTGTTATGTTTTTCACGGCTATTTTCATGCAGTTCATCTCTATTTATCCTGTACCTCAATGTCCGTTTTATGCTTTGGTGGTAATGGGGAGAAATAACCCACAACCAAGATCAACACCGCCACGGCAATAAAGGAGACCGCACGGGAAATACCATCCTGCCCATACACATCAATAAGAAATAGTTTTGCAATCACACAAGCGAAAATCGCTGCACCACCAAACCACCATGTTCGACTTTTCTTCACGGCCGCAATCACCATGCAGAATAGTGCGGCTATGGCCCAGCTAATGGAAAGAACCGTTTGAACGAGACGCGAATCAAATAAGATATTCTCATTCCAAGGAATATTCGCGAAATCAGCTGTCGTACGAAGAATGATGCCGTTATACCAGAAGATAGCTAATCCAATGATCACCACCATTAAACCTTTCACTACCCCAATTTCAATAGGCGTTATTTTTCTTAGCTTCTCGATAAAACCTTTGCGCATCAATAACAGCGCTGCAATGCTAAACAGTCCCGCTTCATCTAGCGGGTTAACTAATGGGACGTAACTCCAAAACGTGAGTTTGCCATCTTCAAAATTTGACCAATATGAAAGCACCGCCAGCACTGCCATAAGTGGTAATAGACTATACCAATACAACAAGCCTTTACGGCGCATTGGTACAAATTTGTTATGTTGCAACCAGTAGAGAATCAATACCACTAAGGTTATCGACATAATGTAGATGAAGTAACCCAGTTCGTGCATTCCCCACGGAAGGTTAGCCACAAACCAGTTAACTTGCGTCGCACAAAAACCAATAATTAACCATAGGTTGGCAACGTGCATTCCACGTCGAATATACAAGTTTTGGGTACGATAAGCGTGCATCACATACAGAACTGAACTTCCCAAGATCACAGGCCAAATCAGCGAGCCTTCCCCACGCCCCATCGGATTTTCTGCATAAATAAAATCTAATGTTAAGTAATAGTAAGCCACTGCCCATAATGAGAACTGGCATAAAACTAATGGTATCCAATTGATTTTTTGACCACCAAGACGCCAGCACCATGCTGAGATCAGCACCACAGCCAAAATAATTAAGCTTTCCGTTTCACTGTTCCATGACAGCATATCAGTAAATTCAGGCACCCAGGCAAACCAAACTAATAACCCAAGGAGCAAAAATGCATAACTGAGCGCGGTAAAATAGCTCGCATCTTTCTGGCGCACATGAAATAACCCGCCAGCACAGAAACAAGCGGCTATCAGGCTCGGCAGCATGTAAATAACATTATCGCTCCAATAGTAATATGGATAGTCGCTTAATATGATTAAAGCGCTAACCGCAATAAGCAATGACGAGAGCAACGCTAATTTTTTATGCCCTTGATTGAGGGCAAACCACAGCATAGCGAAACCTTGTAATGACCAAACAATCGTCGTCCATCCAAATGACAAGGCAAGCGGTACTGCCAACGTTACGAAGCTAGCCCCAATAATGATATTACCTAGAGCCATATTCTTACCCGCAGCATTAAAGCGTTTATGAAGTCGTAAGCTGGCAATGAGATACAGTAAGCCAATAAGTAGAGAAATAAATGCTGGCAATAATCCGATGCCATCCGAAATAGCAAATTGCAAGGCAATACTCATTAATGGAGGGAAAAATAATAGCGTGTTATCAACAACGAGCTGTTTATTATGTTCGAAACGTAAGGCGAATAACTGAGTTAATGCGTTGAATACAATCAAGTTAGCAATAATAAATAGCTGGCATGATAGATAATAATCATAATGATAATTGTCCATTCCCCATAATATTGCCACGCCATAAGTCATAAACATGCCGACTAGATTTAACGGGCGCCATGCTTGCCAGAAACTGATGACTAAAATCCCTATCGATAACATTAAGTAATAGGAGAATAAAACAATATGGCTACCGCCCCCAGTGGACAGTAATATTGGCGCTAAATAACCCCCTAACGACGCTAAAATTGCTAAGCTAATCGTACGCTGTAATAATGCCAACCCAATACTTGCACAACAGATAATTAGCATCGCCGCAAATGCAAACCCATAGGGGATCATGGTGTATAACTTGAAAGCGGCAAAAACAGTAATGTACAAGCAGCCAATAGCGCCGCCTTGTAATATCAGGCCAAATAACGCTTTCTTCGTGCGTAACCACCAACCTGTACCTAGTAAAACTAAACAACCCGCAGCGCTGAAGACAAGCCTTAGCTCAGGCGAAATAATCTCATTTTGTACGCTGTAATTCAGTAAATAGGCAACACCTAAAAATAATAATAAAATTCCTATCTTCGCCAGCGGATTACCTGTCACTAGCCACGTGAAGAAATGGGCAAAAATGGATTTATCATCTGTTTTATTCTGAGATGATGTCGCCTGACTTGGCTTTGGCTTATCAAAACGATTTGGATTAACGGCTATCGGGTTAACTGCATTAACTTGTTTGTCACTGGACACTGCCGCTGGCTGCGGCATAATTTGAGGTGCTTGGTGTTGAAGATCTTGGATTGCAATTTCAAGTGTATCCACTTGATACTTATGATGTTGGATATCACCTTGATGGGATACTGGATTTTCTTCATCCATGTCAATAGAGTGAACAGGCTGAAGGCCGTTATCACGAGCTATTTCGGCTTCTAACGAGGCAACCTTTTGGTTCAACTGATTAATTTGGTATTGCATTCGACCAGTACGATTAATCGCAATGATAGCTAGCACAGGGGCAACTATCACAAACGCAATTAAAATGAGCCCTAGGAGTATCCATGTATCCACAAATAGGTTTCCTTCTTTAATCCAATGCCAGTAACCCAAGATTAGTTAACAGGATCTTAGAATACACAGTATCAATCGACATTATTCAATAATCGTCCTAGTTTAGAGACGAATAACTAAATTGCCAACAGTGGGTAACAAACTGTTACAAAATAACTCTTTTTAAGAGTATTCACGGATTAATCTATTCTATCATCTTATTATTTAACTATCATAAAATGATAGTACATTTTTAATATTTTTTAGACCAGAAAAACACATTTTCAAATAATTATTTTTCTCACCACTGAATCCCCTATTACTTTATTAATAACTTATTAATTTCAATAATCCATTTTTGATACTTTTTATTTATTAGGAAAAATATGCAGATAATAGGTGTATTTTCGTGTGATTATGTTATTAATTTATAGACAAATTCACCAATAAGTTATTTAATAAATAACGACTGTCTTTTATCGATATATTTAAAAAATATGTATTGTCCTAAATAACGCAAAGGAATACCTATGTTATTACACATAATACTTGAAGCCCTAAGTCCCATCGTACTCGGTCTTGCCGTAGGGTGGTTATCGGGTAAATATGGCTTCGTGAAACGGGAATATTCGCAAGCGTTTGCCGACTTTGTTGTCAAAATCGCCTTACCATTTGCATTATTCCTTGCTGCCGTTCAAGCCCCTCCTTCAGTTTTACTGAATGTGGATTACTTGATAGCACTAGCAGTCGGGTTAATTGCATCCTATGTCATTGGTTTTGTGGTCGGTAAAGTATTTTTCCGTCACAATAAAACCGATGCTGCGATGCAAGCATTGTCTGTTTCATTCCCAGATATGGCGTACTGTGGGCCACCAGTTTTACTGGCAACTGTCGGTTCATCCGGTTTAATTGCCATGGTTCTCGGTAACTTAATCTATACCATCATCATCATTCCATTTACCTTATTAATGATCAGCGGATCAGCGAATGGCAATAGTATTCTGAAGTCTGTTGGTAAAGCCGTCATTCAGCCATTAGTTTTCCTGCCTGTTTTAGGGGCAATTCTGGCAATTTGTGGCGTAAAACTACCTGAAATCCTACAAAACTCAGTCAATGAACTCGGGAAAACAGCAGGTGGTGTGGCCCTCTTCTTCCTCGGTTTATTACTTTCCGGTATTAAACTCACAATCAATAAAGAAATTATCTTTAACGTTTTTGTGAAAAACTTTGTACAGGCGGCGCTTATTCTTGGAACTGGCCTCGCATTAGGGTTACAAAGTGATTTATTAAAAGCGGCATTTATTATCGGTGTGTTACCGACGGCAACGGCGGTACCTGCGTTAGCTATCAGTAATAAAGCCTATACTGAAACCTCTGCGGGAACCGTATTACTCAGTACCATTGCGGCATTGATTTCAATTATTGGCGGGATCACCATCGTCGAAATGCTGTAATGCGTCTTTGATATGTCAACAGGCGGAGTTCGCTCCGCCCTTTCCATCCCTTAACCTTCCGCTTTAACCTCAATAAAACGCCGTTTTATTCGCCAAAAAATTACCAAGTTGATCACAAAAATCGTATCATAGGCGCGATAATTTTTTAGCCCTAGGAATAACACCAAAATGAAAATTAGCGATGAACTCGCATCTGCTATCGCGTCAGTGACGGAAGTTGCCGCCATTGCCGCGTTTGAATGGGTAGGGAAACAAGATAAGAATGCAGCGGATAACGCTGCGGTTGAAGCCATGCGAAATCGACTCAATGAAATTGATTTTCATGGAAAAATCGTAATTGGCGAAGGAGAAATTGACGAAGCGCCAATGCTGTATATTGGTGAGCAAGTCGGCAAGCAATCTAGTGAACATCATTTAGATATCGCGGTCGACCCCATTGATGGCACCCGAATGGTGGCATGTAATGAGCACAATGCCATTGCCGTTTTAGCGGCCGCACCAACAGGAACATTGCTGCAAGCCCCCGATATGTATATGGAAAAAATGGTCGTCGGCGCAGCAGCAAAAGATGCCGTTCACCTAAAAAATCCATTAGAGAAAAACCTCGAGTTTCTCTCTGCGGCATTGGATAAGCCAATTTCCATGCTTAACATTGCCATTCTCGATAAACCTCGCCACCAGCATATTATTAAAACCATCCGTAACTTTGGCGCCAACGTCATCACCATTCCTGACGGCGATGTTCTTGCATCACTGCTAACAATCTTACCAGAGCACCCTATTGATATGATGTATGGTATCGGTGGTGCGCCAGAAGGCATCATTAGTGCAGCCATTGCCCGCGCATTAGGTGGAGACATGCAAGCGCGCCTTGTTCCTCGTAATAAGGCCAAAGAAGACACCGAACAAAATAAACTGTTAGCGGCGCAAGAAGCGATTCGTTGCCAGCAGATGGGTATCGAAATTGGAGAGATTTTAACATTGGATATGATGGTGAATACGTCCGATGTAATTTTCTCGGCAACTGCTATCACCCCAACAGTACTGATGAATGGTATCTCGAATGATCTGCATAGCCGCAGCGCGAGCACCATTTTAGTCAACGGCCATAACCGCTCCATGAAGTTAATTAGTAATCGGTATTTTAAATAGCGGATGCTTTGAATAATCATGCATTAAAAAAGGGCGATATTTTTATCGCCCTTTTCAATTTTATCACTGACAGAACAAATTAATGCTGTTCTTGCGTCATACGGTTTAATAACGGCGCGGTAAATACCATCACAATAGCAATTGCACCCGTTACCAGACCAATCTTCATAAAGACATCACTGTAGACAGCCAGTGATTCAACTTTGCTGGTGATTTCGCCTTGAGGTGCAGCCGCCATAGAAGCAACATAACCCGCGATAAATGCCGCAGCAGAGTTAGTTAAGAACCATGCGCCCATGATAAAGCCCATCAGACGTTGTGGAACTAACTGTGCCACCATCGCCAGACCCAGACCTGAAATCATCAGCTCACCGATACTTTGGAAACCGTAGCAGATAACTAACCATTGAACAGAAACAATACCCGCTTCGTTCGCGAATTTTGCTCCTAATGGCAGCACTAAGAACGCCGCAGAACACAGTAACATCCCGATAGCGAATTTATGTGGCATCGGTAAGTTATCGCCCATTTTGTTATAGATTGCCGCCAAAATTGGGCTACCAATCATGATCCATAATGGGTTTAAGGCTTGATACTGAGCAGGCTCAATCGCGAAACCGAAAACTTCATGCTCCACGTTATGCAGTGCGAAGAAGTTCAGTGAGGTTGGCATTTGGCTATACAGTACGAAGAAAACAATCGCTTCGAGCATCAGGATCAACGCGACTGCCATACGGCGACGAGCAATACCTTTGAGTGCCATCATCTCTTTGATAAAGATAACTAAAATACCCAGAGAGATCACCGCCAGTGCCGCACGCGCAATGCCTAAGTTGTGCAGTAACCAGTTTGAAATCGCAATGAGTGCAACCACACCGACGATAGTCATCAGTAATTTGGAGATAACAACAGGCGCGAAGTCAGGTTTTGAACCGTGATCTGCGACCCATTTTTTGCACATGTAGAAGTTAATTAAGGTGATGATCAGGCCCACTACGCTGAGGGAGAATGCAACATCCCAGCCGTAATGTTTCGCTAACCATGGCGTTGCCAGCATTGAGAAGAATGAACCAATGTTAACGGCCATATAGTACATAGTGAATGCACCGTCCAAACGTGGGTCATTTTTGTCATAACAGGTAGATAATAATGATGATGGGTTCGCTTTAAACAGACCATTACCTACCGCGATGGTAGCAAGTCCGAGGTAAACCATCGACACATCATGCCCAGAGTACGCAACGAACGCATAACCGACAATCAGCACTACCGTACCAAGGACAATCGCACGCTTAGTCCCTAAAACTTTATCCCCTAACCAACCACCGATGGCAACGAAGCCATAAACCAGTGCAGAGAATGCCGCGAATAACGTAATAGATTCCGCTTCCGACATGCCAAGCACTTGGCTGAGATAGATTGGGAGGATCCCCTGAAGACCGTAGTAACCAAAACGTTCCCAGAGTTCGATAGAAAAGATGAGATAGAATGAACGAGGTTGCTTAAACGCGTTAAGACTGACTTCCTCTTTGTTATTTGTTGTGGACACAAGTTACCTCTAATACAACCTGTACGTATGCAAAAAAAACCACGGGACGCTGTCTGCACCCTCGCATTGTTATGGTCTCAAGAATTCAAGCTTTAGAAGATTCACTTTTGGTAGGAGGAGTATCAATCCCTGACCTCAAAACAAACAAAACTGTGTGTAAATATTGTTTATGAATCGCGAACATAAAATTCAATGAGTTAAAGCATATTTGATTATTTATTCAGCATTACAGCGAATATATGCCAAGCCAAACAGAATAATCAGTTAAGCAATATATGCTATTTATGCACCAAAACTAATAAATTAGCCAGCATTAATTACCATACTTATAGATGCATGTCGTGATTAACTTCAATTTTTTAAAAAATCATGAAATTATTATCGCCCATTAAATAATCACTTGTTCACTATATGTTAAGCATATTGTTCTATCTTTAATCATTTTACTCGCAGAGTAACACCCTATAAACACCACAAACATACCGCGCAGCACCCTGAGGATATTTCGTCTTGGTGGTAATAAAAACTGAATAGAAAATGAATTTAGATAGGTGATTATTTATTGACGTCACTACTGCTTGTTTATTTATCGAACAAAATAACGGAGTGAGATAAAAATAAAGGGGTATTTGTAGGAAGAGTCGTATTTTATGCAAAAAAAAGCCCAGCGACTAAAACTGGGCATAATGCATTCTATTAAGGATCGTACTACTAATTCAAACTACACGACATAGATGCATTATTGCATTACTTCATGTAAAGAAATGAATGTTGAGGGTAAATATATGAATGTTTACACAAGCAAACAGTGATATATATGTAATTAAGACCCTTGATAGCCTCAAAAGGTTCATCTTTTTTTTAATTATTTTTAATCTTTTTTATAACATCATGATTTATAATCATTTAATGTATAAAAATAATTTTAAGAATAGCAAGAATGGCAATTGCGTCGCTGGCTGCAACCCGTTAACCTACCCTTTAGGAATAAATGGCTAAAATTCATCCCAAGGAAGCTCAGTGAAACAGTTTACTCTCCCCCTCATCATCCTTTGCTCATTATTCATTAATTTGAGTCATGCAAAAACGGTGGCTCCTGTTGCACCCTCTTCAGTCGTGGATGAAAAAACGCTCACACAATTAGCCGATAGCGGGCAAGCGGAAGCTCAGTTTAATTTAGCCATGTTTTATCAGTCTCATGGTCAGCTCGATAAAGCGGTGTACTGGTATAAACTATCCGCTAGCCAACATTTTACCAAAGCACAAATCAACCTAGCGTTGATGTACCAGCAAGGGGCTGGCATTGGTAAAAATCCCAAAGAGATGCTGCATTGGATGGAAGCGGCAGCCAATGCTGGTGACCCTATTGGCCAAATGAATATGGCAGAATATACCTTAGAGGGCATCCCAAACCTATTGGAGAAAAATCCACAACAAGCATTAAGCTGGCTAGAAAAAGCCGCAGCACAACAGTTGCCCGCAGCGCAGCTAACTTTAGCTTATTGGTATGAAAAAGGTGTCGTCGGAGATGAAGACCCTCAAAAAGCCAATCAAATCTACCTCGCTCTAGCTGAAAAAAATCAGCCGCAAGCGCTCTATTTATTAGGTTATCAAGCAGCAACGGGAATGTATGACAAAATCAATTACACCGCGGCGTTTCAGTATTTTACGCGCTCTGCGGAGTTAGGATTTTCCCCCGCACAAAATAGCCTCGGTATGCTCTACTTGGCAGGTCAAGGCACCAAACGCGATACCGTTTCCGCCATTAAGTGGCTCACCCTCGCCGCTCAGCAAGGGGAAGTTTCCGCCCAGTTTAATTTAGCGTTAATTTACGCACGAGGTGATGGTATCACTGCCGACCAAGCTAAAGCTTGCCAGTGGTTTATCAAGGCCGCCAACCAGCGCAGCCGTGATGCTCAGTATGCCAGCGGAGCGTGTTATCAGTATGGAATGGGCGTACCGCAAGATGATGCGAAAGCCTTATATTGGTATCGACTTGCAGCTAAACAAGGCGACGAGCGCGCCCAGAAGAAAGTGATGATTATGGAAAATGAGTTGCAGAATGCAGGGAAAGGGAAATAGCCCTAAGATTATCTGCATGAAATAACTCAAAGTACCGAGCGCTTAAATTTCCAGTGCCGCAACAATCTCCGCTTCCATTTTTTCAGGGGTCGTGAACGGTGCAAAGCGCTTAATTGGCTTACCATCACGTCCAATCAGGAATTTAGTGAAGTTCCACATAACTCGACCGCCCAGCAGCCCCGGTAGCTCACTCTTCAGATAACGAAATACTGGGTGCGCTGCGCTTCCATTGACGTCTATTTTCTCGAACATCGGAAAACTCACACCGTAATTAATGTAACAGGTCTGCCCAATTTCCTCTGCACCGCCGGGTTCCTGTTTCCCAAATTGATTGCAGGGGAAACCCAGCACGACCAAACCCTGATCTGTATATTTTTTGTAGAGTGCTTCAAGACCTTCATATTGCGGTGTAAAGCCACAATGGCTGGCTGTATTTACAACTAAAACTACCTTACCCGCGTAGTCCGCCATAGACATGCGCTGCCCGCCAAGGCTTGTTGCTGTCAGTTGATAAAAAGTGGTCATCGTAACGTCCTCAAAGATAAAACATTATGAAATAAGTGAATACGCGATGGATTCTATTTCTTTAATATTTCCAAATGCCCTCATTCTCAACGCAAGATTCCACTTGCTCAATGTGTGTGCGTTACTCACCAACTGCTCTCGAGCCTGAACGCCTTTACTATCAAGACGACCACTATCATTCAACCATTTGGCCACTTCTGACCAATCCCAAAGTGGTGACTGGCCACTAATACGCTGGATAGGACAAGGGAAATCCCCTTTGCCACGAGAGCCGTCTTTAAGTAAAGCAATGGCTTGGCGAGTTAAACCGGAAAGCTGGGCAATATTCCTCGCAGCGACTTAAAGCCGAAAATAGAACTCCTTCTCCTCAAACATCAGTGGCTCACCATCTGCAAGTAATTGGCGAATACTAGGACCGAGTAGATCTTGCTCGCCATCCAGCGGTGTCGGTAAGGCTCCTTGAAAACGCACTTTATTGGCACTGACTTTCTCCAATATTTGGCGGTCTTGACGGAGGATCACGCGGAATAACTTGCTTAAGACATAACGTTTGATGACTGCCGGAAGCTTGCCGCGTCGAGTGGCAATCCGTGCAAACAAGCGTAACTGGTCATTTCCACAAGGGACTAGCCAAGCGCTAACCAGCAGATTGAGCTCGTCACTGCGGTCGCGGTACTCAATTTCTGCCAGACACGGCAGACGAAAGCGCCCCATACTGATTCCACGCTCACGCTCAAACAGTCGTGAAATACACCCTGACTGTTTACCCTCTTCGCTGTACACCGCTTCGACGCCATCTGTCAGTGGATGAACTCGGGCACTAATTTGTTGCCGTTGCCTATCGTGACGGATCCAGCCAGAGTGAACAAAATGCGTGTGAAAACCGTCGAGAAAATTCTCTGCGGCATCTTGCAGCGAGCACTGCACGTCATCCGTGATCCAAAATGTATCGACTCTCTGCAAACTATCGGAGGGCGCAGCTGGTGGGATCTGCGGGCGCTCAGTGCTAAGGCTAACCCAAACTAGCCCGTGAGCTTCACAACAAGGAAAACTCTCGAGCAACGGCTTACTTCCCGCCGCAAGGTCGGTACCGGGCACTCGGGTACATCGCCCGTCGGCGGAAAACCGCCAGCCATGATAAGGACATTCAATCTGCCCATCACATACTTTACCCGCGCTCAATGGTGCAAAGCGGTGCGGACAACGATCGGGTAGCGCAGCAGCACGCCCGTCACTGTCGCGAAATAACACCAGCGGCGTGTCATGTAACTGGCACGCCACAGGTTGGTTTCGCAACGTGTCACTGATAACCACAGGCCACCATTGATGTTCAAACGACTTCACAGTTTTAGCTTCCTCATCATCGGTACACCAATACCATGTAACAGAAAACTCAGCACCTTCCATACAAGGCGTCGTCCCCAAGATAAATGGGCGATGTAGACCAAGCTGTATTCGATCTGCGGTTTACCGCCTCGTAAGCGTTTGAATTCAGCCGCACCAGAGCTAAAATTCAGCACCTGACGACGCTCAGCCGCTTCTTGCAGGCACAGACGGGTCAATTGTCGATACAATCCAAGCCTTTGGGGCAACGCGGTGTCATAGCCCACTATTGGCGTACTGATCACAGTGGAAAATGAAAACCAACCCAACGCGCCGTCAATACGCCCTTCTGCATTACGTAAAGCGCGAATTTCTAGCCACCCCTCACGTTGTCCCCGCTGCATCCATTGCGCACTATAATGGGGATTCAACGTACAATATTTATCCAAATAAAGCAGGTTATAAAGATGCTCTATTCTTTTGAAATCGTCATCACTCAATTCGTTACCGAGTACGACGGCATACCGGCTGCGTCGTAATAAAGTGGCATCCAGCCGAGTATTATGGTGTTTGAGAAACGGCGCTTGCTCCCCTGCTCGACCATCAAATAAATAGACTTGCCGGCTAGGAATACTCAGGTAACCATGGCTTTGCAGGCATTGGCGTAACTTACGATTACTAAAATCATTGAGCGAACGAAAGCCAATGCCATGCTCAGGAAAGTTTTGTTTCAGCAGCGCAGTAATCGCTGGCAATTCAGTGACATCCCAATCATTAGGATAAAGATTGGTCGATAGCAACCAGTTGTTTACCTGCACCAATTTGTTGATCTTTCCCACATTTAGCAGGCACTCAACGGCTTGAGTCAGCAGCTTCAACGGCCAAGTCAGATAGGGGCGTCCGAGGCGCTTGATTTCTTCACGGGCGTAACCACTGTAGGCTGTTTGAGGAGATACCACATAGCAGTTGTCGTCAGGTTCGTTGCCGTCCGTGATACTGACCGGAAATTGCTGCGTTCCCGTATCGAGCAACGCCATTTTCGTGCTCACATTGCCAATCAAACACTCACTGGTACAAGCGCGGACATAGCGCCGAGCCAAGCTGTCATTCGGGCTGGCGCTCTCACTCATAATTTGATCTTCGAACAATAATTTCATGGTGTACGCTCGTCTAGCGGCTGGCCGTTCCATTCGATATCTGCCGTGGACGCCGTTAATAACCCACAGCGTCGAGATGCCGCCCGAGCAACGATTTCCGTGAGACTCCCGACTTGTGCTATTAACGGCCACCAGTCACCTTTTTGCACGATAACATCGCGAGCGACAGTATAATCACGCCAGAACGTCGGGCTCAGAGCACGTCGTGGCGCAGCAAATAACAACATCGCCAATGCGATCATTCGAGGCTCTAATGTTGGCTCAAGAACCTGCTTAAGTGAATGACTCAAGCTATTCACTAATAACTGTCGTTGATTGTCGAACAAATGCACACCGCTGGTCGCCCTCGGGTTGCATTCCAGCACATGGAAACAACCATTTTTATCTTCGATAAAGTCGAACCCTACTTGCCCGTTATAACCTGTCTCTCGTCCAAAATGCTCAAGAAATTGGCGTACAGATTCCGGTGTACTTGGCTGGAAATAGATCCCAGAACCGCGACCCACTCGGTAGTGCGGGTGATAACAGCTGTGGGCGCGCAACTCACCGTCAACTAAAACACTAAAACTGCAAAATTCCTGCCCTTCGATAAATCGCTGTGCAACCCAAGGCTCGCTTTGAGTGGGCTGCACGTTATTTAGTTGTTGGGCTGGCGGGCGGATCAAAGTTTGTGAGGCAAAGCGTGAATACGCGGGTTTGAACACCCAATTTGCAGCATCATCCGCGAATGCGAGCAATGCTTGATTATCGGTCAGTAAATGGGTTTCAGGGGCAGCGACAGGCCAGCCATTCGTCATGGCTGCAAAATCCCCTTTATGATGCAAACGATGCAGCATTGGGAAATCACTGGTTAATATCCGACACAACGGCTGCAATCGTTCAAGGCCATAAGCCAAGTAAAATACTTCTTCGCAAGTGGGCAGTAGCAGGTCGATATGTTGATTTTCGATCGCCGTCGCAAGGGCTTCAACCCAAGCAGTCGGGTTCTGTCGAGGTTCCGGCAGGCGGACATAATGTTGCACGGAGCAACTAAAGCGGCTCAGCGGCTGACTGAGCGAATCACCGACACTGACAGTCCATCCTGCCTCATTAAACGCTCGCGCCCATTCGAGACAGGCCGGCGCACGAGCGCCAAGGATCAGTACGTTCATAACAACCTTTTGGGACATTGGCGCAAACATCTTCACGCAGACTTCAATCGTCTACCTTCAGCAACTAATGACTACCCCGATATATCCGCTGGGGGCGCCCGACTTTGCCATATTCAATTTCTGCTTCAATCTTACGTTGGGCTAAACAATACTCTAAATAACGGCGGGCAGTAGTGCGGCTTAATTTTATCGTTTCTGCAATCGTCTCTGCCGTATATTCCGCATCGGGTACCGCAAATAACGCGAGCACTTTATCAAGCGTAATGGCATCAATTCCCGTCGGTAGCTCTTCCTTACTCTCACCGCGGGCATAAGTATTAAACATATCATCAATCTGACTTTGATTGGTTTTATTGGCGCCCTGCAAAACCGCTTTACGCTGAATATAGCGATCTAGCGTTTGCCCTAAACGCTCATACGCTATCGGCTTAACCAAATAATCAAATACACCGAGGCGAATAGCCTCAGAGACTGTCTCCATATCACTGGCGGCGGTGGTAAACACAATATCCGCACCATTGCGTTCCTGAAGCAGTTCATGAACTAAATCAATCCCTTTCCCGTCAGGTAAATAGTTATCCAACAAAATCAAGTCAGGCTTCATGTACTCAATCATTTTTCTTGCTTCTGCAAGATTGCCCGCAAGCCAGACTTTGTCACAAGCAGGATAAGCTTTAATGTACTCCGCGTGCATCTCCGCAAGGAGCAGTTCATCTTCGACAATGAGGATTTTTATCTTAGCCATTTTGCGTCTTCACTTTCGGTATAAAAATAGAGAATACAGTACCATACGGTTGATTATCTTCAATGATCACCGCCCCATTACATCGATTAACATAGGAAGCCACCAAAAATAGCCCTATCCCATGTCCATCGACAGCATCCGTTTTTGTTGTTGTTCCGCGTTCAAACCATTTATCTTGCAGCTCAAGGGGAAAACCACATCCTTGATCAGCAACTTCAATCACAATCTCATTATTTTCATCTGAGATATACAATTCTACCTGTTTATTACCCGCTTCGTTCTTTAAGCTGGCTTCGAAGGCATTATCTAATAAATTTCCTAATACAGCACAGAGTTCCGTGCTATTTAATGAGTTAGGTAATTCACGGAGTTGGCAACCTGGCACAAAAATAAGCTGCAGCCCCAGTTCTCGCGCACGGTGATATTTACCAAATAACAATCCGGCCACTTGTTTATCTGCAAATTGTTCTCGCAGGGAATCTATTAATTGCTGCCGAGATTCCGACTCCCCCTTAATTAGCGCTAAGGCTTGGTCGTACTCTTTCATTTGCAGCAGGCCGCTTAATGTAGAAATCCAATTTAAGTGTTCGTGGCGCAATGTACGCAAATTATCCACATATTGGCGAACTTGAGAAAGCTGCGCATTTAAGGATTCAATATCATTTTGGCTACGGAAGCTGATCACCGCGCCCCCCAGCAACTCACCATCCATAATAGCAACTCGGCTAGCTATCACATTCAACCCATTGAATTCGCAAACTATATCATGATGATTTTTCGCAATTTCTTTCGTGAAAAAGCCTGCAGGAGAAACATAGTCAGAAATCGGTTTACCGATTAACTGTTTTGCCGACTCACTCAGCGCTAACATTTTTCTGGCATTATGGTTGATATTGATAATTTTCCCATAACGGTCAACGGCAATAATGCCTTCAAACACCGCATCAAAAATCCCCTTTTGCACCAACACTAATTGGGTTATTTCTTCGGGTTCCATGCCGAGCATTTGCCGCTGAATTAATCGGGCGAATGCCCAAGAGAGAAATAACAAAATCACCAACACCCCTAAAAATGTTGCGGACGTTTGTACAAATACCTCCGCTAATGAGGTATCTATTTTGGTAGTGAGATAACCGATGGAAACAACGCCAATGACTTTACCGTTCTCATCAAAGATAGGCGTTTTTGCACGTACCGCATTCCCCATGGAGCCTTCGCCTTTAATAAAATAGCTTTCGCCATTTTCTAGCGCCCCCGGTTTATTCCATTGCATTGGGTAGCCAATCTTTTCACTATTCGGATGATATAAACGAACGGAATGTTCATCGCCAATAACGACATAGTCATAGCTGGAATCTTGATTGAGCTTATCGGCAATAACTTTTAGCTTAGGAATATCTTTATCTTTTACAGAACTGACGATGCCATCCAATGAAGCGATCATTTTTGCTTGGCTCATTGCGAGCACGCGAATGTTCGCCATCATGCGGTTTTCTGTGGTATCCGTAAAATATTTACCTAACCCAAACGTCAATAACACGGAAGCCAGTAACAATAGAAGAAAGACTCTTCCAGAGAATGAAAAAATATTCCCTTTTTTAAATGGGATCTGTGAAAACTCTGTTTTCATCTCGTCTCTCTATAACTCGCTAAAAAGTAAAATTATTGTTACACGTCAAAATACCAATAACGAAGATAAAAGATAACGTAGTCCGCTTAGTAATGCACATAATATTAATTAAAAACATTAAAACCACTGAGTAAAATTCATAACTCTCAATTAAAAACATTAAAACCATTAAACAAATACAAACTCATTTTAGAAACATGAAATAGGTCAAATATATTATATGCAGGGTATTTAATATGAATATTGAAAAGGATAATTAAATAAAAATTGAGAACTTAGGTAATTAACGGTAAGCCAAAAATATTTATTTAATTAACTTTAACATTAGCAACATTTTTAATACATCTCTAAATGAGATGCAGGATACCATTATGTTCGACAACATAACGTTTAACCAAGTAAAACGTCATGAGAACAGAAAACTCAATGATATCACTCAGTTTTTAAAAGAGAATGATTTAGACATTGATGCCAGCGTTGACGTCTTTATTACGATCACACGTAACGAAAAGTTAATTGCCTGTGGTGGTCTCGCGAAGAATGTCATTAAATGCGTTGCTATTAGCGATGAAGTTCGTGGTGAAGGTTTAGCTTTAAAATTAGCGACTGAATTGGTGAACCTCGCTTATGAAAATAATACCACTCACCTATTTATCTATACCAAATACCAAAATGAAGAGTTATTTCATCAATGTGGGTTTCATACCATTGCCACTGTGCCCAATGTGATGGTTTTAATGGAGAATAGCTGCTGTTATTTAAATCGCTATATTAAAAGTTTAAAAGCCCAATATAAAGCGGGGAAAAAAATTGGTGCTATCGTGATGAATGCTAACCCATTCACATTAGGGCATCGTTATTTAATTGAACAAGCTTCAAAGAACTGTGATTGGCTACATTTATTTGTTGTCAAAGAAGATACTTCCCGTTTTCCGTATAAAGTTCGCCTGAAATTAATTGAAGAAGGCACAAAAGGAATTAATAATCTCACTATCCATAAAGGTTCGGAATACATTATTTCACGAGCAACCTTCCCTTGTTATTTTATTAAAGACATTACTGTCGCCAACAACTGTTATACAGAAATCGATATTAAGATTTTTCGCCAATATATTGCTCCGGCATTGGGAATTACCCATCGTTTCGTCGGCTCAGAGCCATTTTGCCAAGTCACTAACCAATATAACCAAGACATGCGCTACTGGCTGGAAACCGATGAAATGCCATTCCCACCCATTGAACTGGTCGAATTCCCGCGGACAGTGATCGACGGCACGGCGGTTTCCGCCTCGCAAGTTCGAAAACTGCTCGCTAAAAAAGATCTTGCGGCGATCAAGCCGATTGTGCCTCCTGCCACGTATCATTATTTACAAGAGATGCTAGCAGCGCAGACACCGTCGCCTACCCCCGCACTACAAGCTTGAATTAGTTATAGGTGAAATATGAAGATACTACACGCAGCGGTTGCCGGCACACTCGAATCCAGTGATGTCATGGTACGAATCGAGCCTCTTGAAGACACTCTCGAGGTCTCATTGCAGATCACCAGCAGTGTTGAAAAACAATTTGGTGATGCCATCAATGCCATCGTGCTTGAAATGATTGAAAAATACGATATTCAAGGCGCTGAAATTGTGGTGGATGACAAAGGTGCATTGGAGTGCGTACTACGTGCTCGCCTCGAAGCCTTACTGGCTCGCGCCTGTGATCTCGATGCTCTGCCATGGGAGGATAAATAATGACACCGGAAAGAAAAAGCCGCACTCGCAGAAGTATGCTGTTCGTCCCAGGCTCCAACGCCGCGATGCTCAGTAACTCCTTTATTTATAAAGCAGATGCCCTGATGTTTGACCTCGAAGACTCTGTCACCATTCGAGAAAAAGACACGGCGCGTCGTCTGGTGTATCACACACTGCAACACCCGTTATATCAAGATATTGAAACCATCGTACGCGTTAACGCCCTCGACTCCGCTTATGGGGTTGCTGACCTCGAAGCCGTCGTTCGTGGTGGTGCCGACATTGTGCGCTTACCAAAAACCGATACCGCACAAGATATTATTGATATTGAAAACGAAATTCTACGCATTGAAAAAAGCTGTGGGCGTGAAGAAGGTAGCACCGGGTTACTCGCGGCTATCGAATCCCCGATGGGGATCACCCAAGTCGTCAATATTGCTCACGCTTCTCCAAGATTAATAGGCATCGCATTAGGTGCCGAGGACTATGTCCGCAATTTGCGCACCGAGCGGTCTCCAGAAGGCGTTGAACTCCTCTATGCTCGGTGCGCCATTTTACAAGCTGCGCGTTCTGCCGGTATTCAAGCCTTTGATACCGTCTATTCTGACGCCAACAATGAAGAAGGCTTCCTCAAAGAAGCCGCTCTCATTAAGCAGCTTGGTTTTGATGGCAAATCATTAATTAACCCAAGACAAATTGAGTTACTGCATAACTTGTATGCCCCAACCCAAAAAGAAGTCGACCATGCACAGCGTGTCGTGGACGCCGCTGATGCCGCAGAGCGAGAAGGCAAAGGCGTCGTTTCCCTCAACGGTAAAATGGTAGACAGCCCTGTAATTGAAAGAGCCCGCTTAGTGTTATCACGCGCGGCATTATCAGGCATTCGGGAAGAGTGAGGCAGAATATTATGACAACCAATACATTGCGTCAGGCTCGCGTATCAGCCTACTTAGCACCTAAAGACGATGCATTACTGCGTGAATTCAAAGACATCGGTAAAGTTCAACAGCAAGTTCAAAAACCACGCAACCGCAAACTGTGTGATGACCTGCAAGTGGCTATCCGCCGTTCAGGATTAAAAGATGGCATGACCATCTCTTTCCACCACGCTTTCCGTGGCGGTGACTTAACCATCAACATGGTGATGCAAGTGATTGCCGAAATGGGCTTTCGCAACCTCACCTTAGCATCCAGCTCACTCAGCGCTTGCCACTCGCCACTGGTTGAACATATTCGCCACGGCGTCGTCACTAAGATTTACACCTCTGGCTTACGCGGTCCATTAGCCGAAGCCATTTCTCGTGGCGAATTAGCAGAACCTGTACAAGTTCACTCCCATGGTGGACGCGCCAACCTCGTTCATAGCGGCGAATTAAAAATCGACGTGGCATTTATCGGCGTTCCGTCTTGCGACGAATACGGCAATGCGAACGGATACACGGGTAACGCGAGCTGCGGTTCACTCGGTTATGCCAAAATCGATGCGGAAAATGCCAAAAAAGTGGTCATGTTGACCGAAGAATTTCTGCCTTACCCACATAACCCATCGAGCATTAAGCAAGATGAAGTGGACTACATTGTCAAAGTCAAACGTGTCGGGGATGCCGACAAAATTGGTGCTGATGCCACTCGCATGACCTCCAATCCGCGTGAGTTATTGATAGCGCGTACCGCCGCTGATGTGATTGAAAAATCAGGATTCTTCAAAGAAGGTTTTTCACTGCAAACCGGTACTGGCGGGGCTTCACTGGCGGTTACTCGCTTCCTCGAAGATAAAATGCGCCGTCATCATATTCATGCAGGCTTCGCGTTAGGCGGGATCACCTCCACCATCGTAGACCTTCATGAAAAAGGCTTAATTAAGAAGTTACTCGATGTGCAAAGCTTTGACCGTGCAGCGGCAGAATCGCTCGCACGTAATCCAAATCACATTGAAATCAGTGCCAACCAATATGCTTGCTTTGATTCTAAAGGCGCCTCGGTGGATATGCTCGATGTGGTGGTGCTCAGTGCCTTAGAGATTGATACTCGCTTTAATGTCAATGTGTTAACCGGCTCCGATGGGGTTATTCGTGGCGCATCCGGTGGGCATAGTGACACGGCGGTGGCGGCAAAACTGTCTATCATCGTCGCACCATTAGTGCGCGGTCGCATCCCAACGTTGGTGGACGATGTACTGACTTGCGTTACACCGGGTTCTAGCGTCGATATTTTGGTGACTGACCATGGTATTGCTGTTAACCCAGCACGCCCTGAGCTGAAGCAACAACTGGAAAGCCAAGGCATCAAAACCGTTTCTATTCAATGGTTACGTGAACGCGCCCAATTATTAACGGGCACACCAAACCCTATCGAGTTTACCGATAAAGTAGTGGCGGTGGTGCGTTATCGTGACGGTTCTGTGATTGATGTTGTCCATCAAGTGAAGGAGTAGAACATGTTTTACCCACTGCCTGATACCCAAGAGCAATTTGACATTTCCTTACCTGACTTGCTGGCGAGCCGTGATGCCCGTCAGGCTCGTCAGCAAGAGTGGATTGGTCTCCATCAGGTAACCTTGATTTCATTTACTGTCGTTTTTCCGGGACCGGTTAAAGACAATCAACTGGTCAGAGACATTTTTAATCAAGGCTTAAATGCGCTTAAGCAAGTTGCTTCATGCAGGCAGTGGGTACTTTTATCACAACAATCATTCCCTTTCGCTACCGGACCGGAATGTTTAGTCGCCGTCAATGCCGATGCCTTTGAGGTCAAAAAAGCCTTAATGGAAGCGGAAGAATTATCCCCCGTCGGCCGACTTTGGGACTTTGATGTTTTTGATGCAAATGGTGTTTTATATTCTCGCAGCCAATTCAATTTACCGACTAGGCGCTGCTTGATTTGTGACAATGAAGCCAAGGTGTGCGCGCGCCAACGCAGCCATTCCCTTGAAGACATTTTGCGTCGTATTGAGGAGTTAGCCTATGCTCCAGCAAAAAATTAGCCAGCAACGTACGCTAAATGATGACGTGGTAAATCACTATAGCCAACTGGCTTGGCAAGCGATGCTTTCTGAAGTCAACTTAACCCCTAAACCAGGCTTGGTGGATAAATGCAACACTGGTGCCCATAAAGATATGGCACTGACCGATTTTCATTTAAGTGCCAATGCGATTGCAAAATTCTTTCCGCTATTTTTGCATGCAGGTTATGAACATTATCAATTACCGATTAACCAGCTACTTCGCCAAATTCGCGGTATCGGTATCGATTGTGAAAAAGCGATGTTTCGCGCCACCCAAGGCGTAAACACCCACAAAGGCTCAATTTTTTCATTAGGTTTAGTGCTCACTGCGGTGGGGCGTTTATTCGGGTTACAGCAACGAGTTACGCCCAGCGCAATTAGCCAAGTCGTTTCTGGCATGTGCCAAGGATTAACCGCTGAGCTGCAACAGACTGCGGAGCACCCAACAGCAGGGCAGCGTTTATTCCAACAATATGGATTCACTGGCGCCCGAGGGGAAGCAGAACAAGGTTATCAATTGGTGATAGCCCATTCACTGCCCCATTATTTGAAACAACTGGCAGAGGGTAAACAGGCTGATATCGCCCTACTCGATACGCTGATTTTGCTGATGAGCCTCAATGACGATACCAACATCGCCAATCGCGGTGGCATAGCGGGGCTTCAGTGGGTAAAACAACAAGCAAGCAACCTATTGCAGCAAGGGATCCAAGACGAGCAGGATTTTAGCAAAGTCCAACAATTTGACTTGCAGTGTATTGAAAAGAATTTAAGCCCCGGAGGCAGTGCAGATTTATTAATTCTAACGTGGTTTTTTGCGCGATTACCTACGAGTGCTTATTTAGCTTCATAAATAAAAACAACTTAAATATTTATTAATAAAGGAACAAACATCACAAAAATGATTAATTAAAACCAGAGAAAATAATTTTTAAATAAAAACTGATTTTGCTTTTCAATCATTAATAACATTTCTGTTAATAAGCGTTAACCAATAGTTTTATTAAAAATATAACACTATTCAAGATACCGCTATATCCAGAAATAGGTTTCCACACATTTTAGATATTCGTTTTATGTGATTTAAGAAATTTAAAGTTTATATTCTTGAAGGATTAGCCTATGCAAAAAGATAAAATATGGAAGCTATTAGTTTTAATAGCCATTCCAATAATCATTGCCTTAATACCGACGCCCGCTGGGCTACCGAGTATTGCATGGCTGTTATTTGGTCTGTACCTTGCCGCCATTGTGGGGCTGGTATTAAAACCTTATTCCGAGCCTGTGATCTTGTTAGCCACGATTGCTGCCAGTGCGGTGATCATCGGTGTAACAGGCACTAAAGACGTCAAAGTTGGCGAAGTTCTAAGTGGTTACTCATCCGGTACAACGTGGTTAGTTTTCGCCGCGTTCACCTTGAGTGCCGCGTTCGTCATAACCGGTTTGGGTAAGCGCCTCTCCTATATTCTTATTGGAAAATTAGGTGGCACCACTCTTGGACTGGGTTATGTCACCGCTATCCTTGACTTGATTATTGCGCCAGCAACGCCATCAAATACCGCGCGTGCTGGTGGGATTGTCTTCCCTATCATCAACAGTGTGGCGGTTGCATTAGGGTCTGATCCTGAAAAAAGTCCCCGTAAAGCAGGCCACTACTTGCTGGTAAACGTGTATATGGTGACCAAAACCACCAGCTATATGTTCTTAACAGCTATGGCACCAAACGCGCTAGCATTAGCGATGATGACCGACATTATGGGTATCCATTTAAGTTGGGGTGGCTGGGCATTAGCCGCTGCCGTGCCGGGCTTAATCATGTTGATCCTCACTCCGTTGATTATCTACAAACTGTATCCACCTGAATTGAAAAAGGTGAATAACAAAGAGATCGCAGCAAAAGGTTTAGCCGATTTAGGTCCAATGACCATGCGTGAAAAACTGCTCAGCATTATCTTTGTGCTAGCGTTATCAGGCTGGATATTCGCAGATAAAATCGGTGTGAGCGCCTCAAGTGTCGCCATTGCGGTCATGGCATTAACACTGATCCTCGGTGTCGTCACTTGGGATGATGTACTGAAGAACAAAGGTGGCTGGAACACTCTGATTTGGTACGGTGGTATTATCGGTATGTCCGGTGTGCTCACCAAAGCAGGCTTCTTCAAATGGTTAGCCGATGTGATGAGCGAACACCTCTCCTTCGGTGACCAAGCGATGTTAGCGTTCTTTGTCATCATGTTTATCAGTGTCGCTATTCGCTACCTGTTCGCCTCTGGTGGTGCCTATGTGGCGGCGATGGTACCTGTTTTTGCCACCGTTGGTATGGTCGCAGGCGCACCGCCGATGCTGTTAGCGCTGGGCCTACTGTTCTCTAACGCTTACGGCGGCAGCTTAACCCATTACGGAGGCGCGGCAGCCCCAATCGTCTTCGGTGCAGGCTATAACGATATTCGTTCTTGGTGGGTCATTGGTGGGATTATCGCGTTCCTCAGCTTATTAGTTCACATGACTATTGGTTTAGGTTGGTGGGAAATTCTTATCAATATGGGCTTAATCTAATCGCCCTTACCCCATAAAAAAGATGGAGTGCAATATAACGCACTCCATTTTTCTTACGGTAAGGCGTTCAAAAAGGACGCGTGATGAAACAAATTCCTTGTACATTAATGCGCGGAGGCACATCAAAAGGTGTCTTTCTCCTCGCGAATAATCTCCCGACCGACATTCAACAACGTGATGAACTGATCTTAGCGATTATGGGCTCCGGTCATCCTTTACAAATCGATGGTATTGGTGGCGGTAGCCCGCAAACCAGTAAAGTGGCCATTATTAGCCCATCGACACACCCAGATGCAGATGTTGACTACCTTTTTGCACAAGTCGCCATTACTGAGCGCATCGTCGATACTGCCCCTAACTGCGGTAATATTCTGTGTGCGGTCGGGTCATTCTCGTTAGAAAAAGGGTTAGTACCTATCACCGGAGATGTGACCACCGTCAGGGTGCGTAACGCCAACACTAATACCTTTATCAACGCCACCATTCAAACCCCTAATGGGCAAGTGGAATATAACGGTAATGCAACTATTGCGGGTGTTCCCGGTCAGGCTGCCCCTGTTGGTTTAACTTTTCTTAATGCCAGTGGAACCAAAACAGGGAAACTTTTTCCTACCGGAAATATGGTTGATCTCATTGATGGTGTTGAAGTTTCTTGCCTCGATATGGCGACGCCTGTGGTGCTTATCGATGCCCCACAGCTGAATAAAACGGGGTATGAAACGGCGGAGCAACTTGAAGGCGATAGCGAGTTTATGCAAAAGCTGGAGCACCTTCGCCTGCGGGCTGGTGTACTGATAGGGTTAGGCGATGTCAGCAAAAAAGTGATCCCTAAACCGATTTTGGTCTCCCCCGCTATTCACGGCGGCACCATTAATGTGCGCTATTTTATGCCCCATAAATGCCATGGCGCGCTAGCAGTAACGGGCGCGATTGCCATTGCCACAGGCTGCGTGATTTCAGGCACCGTTATCGAGCGTTATCTTCAAGGAAATGTGGATATGCAGAAAATTGCCATTGAACATCTTAGTGGTAAATTTGAGGTAACGTTAAGTAACCCGACGGATAAGCCTGAAGGCCTACAAGCCTCGATTATCCGCACGGCCAGAAAATTATTTGAAGGGAAGGTTTTTGTGCCTTGATGGCGAACTGATTGTCCTGCCTCTTTGACAGAGGCAGGATGATAACACTTACTTCACCCGCTCACTCAAAAATTCACCATTGATAAAATAGGAAACTTGATGAGCTTCATCAGGGGTCGGTATTTCCAGTTTCCCCGCCATTCTTTCCATCACATTTTCCGGTACCGCATACTTGCGCTGGCGATTTTGCTGCTGCCACTGCTTGTACGGCACTTCCAGATAAATCAAATGCACCTTAGCTTGGTAGCGGGCAAATAAGCTGATCATGCTTTCGCGTAATGAGGCACTTAGCGAGGTCGCATTCCAGATGAAATCCTGTTTGCTACGCAAATAGACTTTCGCCTGCTCTTTCGCTTGCTGCGCGACCCAACCTTGGGCATTTTTATCCGCTGGGCTGATTTTATGCATTCGGCGAATTTCATCCAAGCATACCATCGGAGTTTGAGGGTAATGTTGTTGAATAAAATGGTCTTTCCCCATTCCCGGCAAGCCACATAGCATAATCACTTCGCTACCGTCTTCATCAAACGGTTGATAATCCGGTGTGCCGCGTTGAGTGTAGAAATAGTGAAAGCGTCCCGCCAATGACGCGAAAGCTTTCGGCTGATCCCAACAATCATGTTCACGGCAAAACAGTTCAAATAGCTCGATGCGCGCTAATAAATCCGCTTTGTCTTCGCATTCACGCCCAATAGCATCTGCTTTCGCTAACATACACAACAAGGACATTTCGACCCGTAATGAGGCGGCGTATAAGGCTCGCTCTGGGTCAGGCTTATCCATCAACCATAACGGTAAACCGTGAAAGCGCACTAATGCGGCAATTTGTTCGCGGATAGCAAATGGCGTTTCCACTTCACGAAACAGAATGTTGCGAGCGGATAACTCGCCTTTTTTTGCATGCCCTGGTGAGCGAATCCGCCCCTCTTCTTCTCGTGTGGTGCTACGTTTTTCCACATCATGCAAAAGCGCCGCTGTCCAGACAATCTGCTGCTGCGCTTCGGGCAATTGCTGATATTCCGGTAACCCTTCCAGCGCCGCTAATACCATTTGGGTATGAATGGCCACATCCCCTTCTGCATGGTGCAGCGCATCTTGGGGAACACCATGCATATCACGCACAAATTCAAACTGATCAGCAAGTTGCGACCATTCACGCCGTTTTGTCAGTTGCCAACTCATTGGTCACCTCCTTGCATCTCAAACGCTAATTTCGCGCGCTGCCAATTTCGCTTCCAGTGGATATCGGTTTTGACATGGTTTTTGCGCACATATTTAAAAACATGCTGCATAAAATCATCCACGGCAAAACCTTGGCGATTGCGCGTTACAATGCCTTCCATGCTGCACGGTTTTCCGGTATGGGTATCCCGTGCAATAAATTGGCTATCTTTCTCTGCCGCGGCGATTAACCCGCTGCTGTATTGCTGGGCAGTGAGCGTTTTGTCGATAGCCAAATGAAGCTCGGGTACGGTCGGAAAATCAAACAGTGAGGCGTAAAACTTCACTTCATCCCAACTGAGCCAATAATCCCCTTGGCGTACGGCGAACACGTAAAAATAATCTTCGATATGTTGGTATTCGATGGAATGCACGGCATACAGATTTTCGCCAAACAATTCGATATCACCCAGGTCATCTTTAATTAATTGCCAACGTTGACGAATTTGTTGCGACCATGCCGACTGAGTCGGAGCGCCATGGGAGCGAGCAAATACGCCGTGACGATTCAGACAATTATTTTCACCATCGAGTTTTTCAGTATGAACCAGTTGTTCAATATTTTGGATATGCGCCCACCAATCGCTATTAATACGATCGTCGCTGGTGGTGCCCGGTGAGAACGGATAGTGATACGTTCTACCATACTTCCTTGATTGCATATTCATTATGCTTTCTCTACAGAAATAACAAAACACAACAAATCTTGTGCAAGATTTGCCTCTGCGATAATTGAGAAATCAAGTGTTGGTATTACATATCTGGTCCGCGAGACGGCCTCATTTTGGGTGTTTTATCAGAAAAACAGCAAGAAATAACTTAGTTGAGGGGGATTCTAAACGAATTAATTAGGTAAAAGCCAGTAACATATTCCTAATTATGCTCGTATTAACCCGCATCACTCAATTGAGATTCATCCAGTGGGTACTTCACCACCACTTTGTTGCGATATAAACAGCGGTCGCTAAGTGTGAGCGGCTCTTGCCCTTTGGTGGTGATTTGCTGCCAAATTTCATTATGACGATAAATCACGCCGCGTTCCCGAACAAACTTATGGTTCTGTTGGTAAATATGATATTTATTTTCTCGGGACTCTGAACACAGTAGCTCCCCTTCTATTTGGTGTTCGCCAATGTTAAACACTAACTGGAATGTCGCTTGAGTGGGGTTATACAACACAAGGTCGATATAGTTATAGAAAATAGCGGCACCGGATCCAAACGGCAGTACGCGCCCTTCATCGGGAAATGGGTCAAAACTGTGGTTGGCTCGCTCCACAACTTGCAGCGGTGAATGAAGCGCCATCCAGTGGATTAAATTGCTAAGTTGGCAAATTCCTCCGCCAATTCCGCTGCGAGCTTCTCCGTAGGAAAGTTCCATTCCTTCCACAAATCCGCGTTTGGCAGTAGGTTTGCCCACAAGGCGGCAAAATGAAAAATATTCCCCCGGTGCGATAGTGACGCCATTCATCGTTTCAATCGCAATGCCGAGGTTTATCACTTTGTTATGCTGCAATCGAAGGTCTGATTGACCCAACTTGCGGATAAGGCGTGATGTGTGTTTATGGTAGCGGTATTCCAGCGGTTGCTCCGCCAAATTGCGGGTATATTTTCGCCCTGAAAATGCCCAATGCCAGCGCCTAAGTAGCCGTTTTTGATTCACACGCAGCCAATACAAGATAGGATGATAGGAAGAAAGAGGTCTGCGCATGTCGAGCCTTATAGGTTTCAGATAATAAAGGCATCTTCACATAATTCCCTCATCATCAATATAGTCACTGTCCGATAATTAATGTTCCACTTAGCAACTGTTTACTCTCACCGCTTTCTGTTTATTTTCCCTATCTTCTATCTTTCCAGATTTTAGGTTTTTCCTTAGTTTCCCCAAACATTGGCTCTATGGATTTTGTGCTGTAGCAAGGCGGCGAGTGCAGCTAATCCCTAGGAGCATACATAAGTATGTGACTAGGGTTAGTAAGCGAAGCCAACACCGCTACAGCGCAAAAGACGACGAGCGGATCAATAGAGACCTAAAACCCCACCGATGGCGAGTGTGAAAAAACTGAACACCCAAATCCACCCGAACGAATACCGCAAATGACGTCCCATATCAATCCCCGCCAGCCCCATCGCCAGCCACGCGGCTGGTGAGAACGGGCTCACAAACGTCCCCGCGTTATTTCCTATCGCCATGGCGTACACTACCGCTGAAGGATCAACCCCTGCCGTCGCGGCAATCTGCTGAATAATTGGCAACAATGCAAAATAGTAAGCGTCAGTACTGGTGAAAATATCCATAGGTACGCCGAGGATACCCACAAAAATATGAATTTTTGATACCCATTCCGTTGGCAGAATTGATGTCAGATCCATCGCAATGGATTTCAACATTCCACCATCAGATAAAATACCTAAAAATGCCCCAGCGGCGAGAATAATTGCCACCATACCTAACGCCTGAGGTGCATGTAGGGAAAGCACCTTCATCTGCTCTTTGGGGTTTGGATAGTTAATTAATAATGCTAAAGAAAGCGCAATCATAAACACATATGGTGCTGAAAGTAACCCGAATGCTAAACAAATAATCGCCCCGACAATCAATCCACCATTAATTAAGGGCTTTTTAGGTTTATGGACAGTATCAGCCACATCTGCGATTTGTTCACTCTCACCTAACAGTGAATCCATTTGATACGGTGTAGTGCCATTTAATGCGGCCGCATCAATACGGCGCTTTTCACGCATTCCCATAATGATGGCAAATACCACAGCGCCACCCATACCAATCAATTGTACGGGAATTAAGCCTTGCCATAGTGTAGAGGCATCAATGCCTGTTACCGCTGACGCACGACCTAGTGGCCCGCCCCACGGCACCATATTAATGATCCCCATACTTGCGCACATCAGCAGCAACATTAGGTATGGGCTCATACCTAATTGTCGGTATAGCGGTAATAATGCCGGAATAATAATTAAAAACGTTGCGGCGCCAGAGCCATCTAAGTGCACTACCCCCGCTATCAACGTGGTCATAATACAGACGATAATCACATTACCACGGGTCATTTTGACCATCATGCGGATCAGTGGGTCAAAAATATGTAAGTCCTTCATCATGCTGAAGAACAAAATGGCAAACAAAAACATCGCTGCCACTTTTGCCACTTTATTAATGCCGCTTTCGAAGAAGACCGAGATTTCACCAATGGAATATCCCGCGAGCAGTGCACCAATAAAAGGAATACAAGACATTGCAATAATTGGGCTAGCTTTACCCATCATCAGTAAAGTGACGATTGTCACGATGATTAAAATACCAATAATTGTTAACACATTGACCTTCCTTTTTAGAATTATATTTTCACAGGCTAATACACGTTGTTGAAAATAAATCAGCTACACTTTTACAGTTGTAATTTTATTTTCATCTCCATGGCTCTTTTTACATAAAACTAATATTACGCAGGGTTAATCATTGCTTATATAAAGCCCCTATATAGGTTGCAAGATGAAAATTATTTTTTTGCGGCGGCAATATTGATTTCAAGGTAAATAAAATCATTGAATAGAATAGAAATTCAGAGTGAAAACCTATTAGCACCATAAAAACCATAAAACCGAATTAAGTTTATCGCTCTTGATTTATCATGGAGTTAACAAAGAGAGATACACTAAGCGAGTATTTATCATGATTTGAAATGGCACATTGCTATATATCTATATTCTATCCCTCGTACTTCTATGCATAATAAAAAATAGCAAGCAGAGATTTATACTTTTTATTCTTTTCCTCAAAATTATCTTTGCGTTATTGCTTTTTCAGCTTGCTTATAACGAAAAATTTTTTTGAATACCTAAATTTGCCGCTTTATCACAAGAATGCTCTTCCTTTTTTTGTATACTGTCAGAATTATCTTAAGTTTCGTTATAAGGAAAAAGGAATGAGTTACCTATTTTCACCAGCTAACTTAGGTCAAGTTCAGCTAACTAACCGTATTATTGTGCCACCTATGTGCCAATATTCTGCACATGAAGGTCTCATCAGTCCTTGGCATCAGGCTCATTATATGAACCTTGCCTTATCCGGCGCTTCCCTTGTAATTGTCGAAGCTAGTGCTGTAAATTCCGATGGGCGAATTACTTACCAAGATTTAGGTTTATGGAATGATGCTCAAACACAGGCGTTTAAAACCCTGTTAACGAACATCAAAAGTTTTGCCAATGCAAAATTAGGGATTCAAATTGCCCATGCAGGCAGAAAAGCATCCTGCGCACTACCGTGGGAAGGTGGACAAAACTTAGCACCAGAAGATCAGCATGGTTGGCAAACAGTCGCGCCATCCGCCCTGCCTTTTGGTGACAGCTATCCACCGAAGGCTCTCACAGTGAATGAGATCCACGAAATCACCCAACAGTTTGTAGATTCCGCAAAACGCGCTGAACAAGCGGGTTTTGATTTAATTGAAATTCATGCAGCTCATGGCTATTTACTGCATGAATTCCTATCTCCTATCGCTAATCAGCGACAAGATGAATATGGCGGCAGTTTTGCTAACCGTACTCGATTTTTAGTGGATGTATTTCGTGAAGTGCGTGCGGCAGTCAGTCCAAATATTGCTGTCGGTATCCGTATTTCAGCGACGGATTGGGTCGCCGGGGGCTGGGATTTGACACAATCGATTGAACTCACTGAGGTGCTAGAAGAATTAGGGTGCGATTATATCCACGTATCTTCCGGTGGATTGTCAGATAAGCAGCAGATCCCCGTCAGTCCAAATTACCAAGTGCCACTGGCACAAGCAATTCACGAACATACCGATATGCCAGTGATTGCTGTAGGACTGATCACCGAGCCTCATCAAGCAGAAGCGATTATTGCGACAGGGCAAGCTGACTTTATTGCCATTGGTCGCGGTATTTTATACGAGCCACGCTGGCCATGGCGTGCCGCCAGTGTGCTCAATGAACAAATTAATGTAGCACCACAATATTTACGCTGTGCTCCGCATCAATTTAAGCAGCTATTTAAATAAGCGTTGATTTAAAAACCAGTCCTAAAAACAGTAAAGCCACGGGATTTTTCATCACCGTGGCTTTATTTAACAATGACTAAAGCTATTCAATTAACGCGCGTTAGTTGCACACTCTTGAACAAATGAAATCATAGTTTGTTGGAATTCAGGCGCAGCGGCGGGTGATTTTTGCAGTTCGCTGTCTAAACGTTTAAATTCTTTTAAACCATATTTTTCAACAGTTTTATCGTAAGCACAGCCACAGATTGCGCTAATAGCTTGTGCGGTTTCTGTATCAGATTCGCCCGCTGCTTTTACACAGTTGTTTACGAACTCAGAACGATACTCTGCAATCTCTTTTTTCTCGTCTGAACACGCTGACAACAATGCCATCATACCCGCCATACCCAATACTAATGCTGTCTTTTTCATTTTTAACCTATTTATCTTTGTTTATCTTCGTTTATATCGGGTTAACATTAAAACCCTACAACATACCTTAGTATTAATCATAGCTGCTTTAAATTAAAAAAGCTTGTTTCCATTGAATATTTAATTGCCCTATTTATTTCAATGAATTCACTAATTTAAGGTTTAAATTTTATGATTTTTCGCCCTGTAAGATATAATTTCACTCACAGTCTATAGAGGATAAAAAAGCCGGAAGATAATTCCGGCTTTTGATGAATAAGTATTTTTAGTTAATCTTCAATGGTATTACCAGTAACCCAGGAATTTCCACCAAATACTCCCTAAACTGATCCAAATAATTAAGTTAACCACACTCATCACAAAGCCTGCTTTCCACCATTCGCCCAGTGTGGCATAGCCCGAACCGAAGATAATCGGTGCTGTACCCGTGCCGTAGTGAGTTAATGACATCATTAAGGATGAGGAGAATGCTAAGGTTAAACCTAACAGCATTGGCGGTGCACCTAATGCGAGACCCGCCGCAAAGAACGCACCAAACATTGCGGTAATGTGCGCCGTAGTACTGGCGAAGAAATAGTGGGAGTAAACATAGATAAGCACCAAAATTAAGGTACCCCAAACCCAACTAATTCCCATGCTATCAATGGAGCTTCCCACTGTGACAGACATCCACTTAATCAGGCCTAATTTACCCAAGAAGCTTGCCATCATCACCAGTGCGGCGAACCAAACAACGGTATCCCATGCCCCTTTATTTTTCAGGACATCATCCCAGTTAATCACCCCAGTGCCCAATAATACGCTCAGACCAATAAAGGCTGCCGTCGTCGCATTCACGCTAAATGATGGACCAAACAGCATTTCAGGAACCCCTGCCCACATCATTAATAACAGGATGAAAACCCCTAAAGTGATCATTTCTGGCAGTGAAATCGGGCCTAATTGTTGTAAACGCTCTTTGGCGAAATTAGGCGCATCCGGTGTAGAAGTAATTTCTGGCTTATACATGAAGTAAATAACCAGTGGCATTAAAATCAAAGAGACAATCGCCGGTACGAATGCCGCAATCGCCCACATTCCCCAAGTTAGCTCATTACCTTTACCCGCTTCACTGACAATTAAGCTCACAATCAATGGGTTCGGTGCTGTTGCCGTAATAAACATCGCAGAGGTAATTGGGTTGATATTGTAGTTCACTAAAGAGAGGTAGCGCCCTATTTTCCCTGAAGTGCCGTCTTCCGCCTTAGATCCAAAACTGTCTGAAATCGAACGCATAATCGGGTGAATAATTCCCCCGCCTCGCGCGGTGTTACTTGGCGTCACCGGTGCAAGAATGGTTTCTGCAATAGCCAATGAGTATGCAATCCCAATGGTTTTTTTACCAAACAGAGAAATAACGTAATAACCAATACGCGCTCCCAGCCCCGTTTTATTCAAGCTCATGGAGACCATGATGGAAATACCAATCAGCCAAATCAGGTCATTGGAAAAACCACTTAATGCATCTGCAATCGCGCCTTTCGTCGATTCTGGATTGGTGACGCCTGTCGCGGCCACCAATGAAATCGCAACGATAGAAACACCACCAATCGGTAACGCTTTACCGATAATCGCGGCGATAGTTCCGACAAACAGGGCTAATAAATGCCATGCATTCGGATTAACACCTTCAGGAACAGGAATAGCAAACCAGATAATTAACGTAATCGCGACGGCGATTAAGGTGGGTATCGGTTTTAACGGGGTCAGTTTATTCATAAGGGTATCCATACAGTTTTTGAGATGGAATGACAGAGAAAGTGCAATATATATTTTTTTATTCTCAGTTGATGTTAGCAAATAATCATCTGAAAATATTGATCGTTATCATTTGGTTACTGAGTTTCATATGAATTTCAAGCTATTATGTAACAAAATGTAATTGAAATTCACAAACAGTCACACTCCCTTAAAGTGAGTTAAAAGCGGCTGCAAAATAAAAACGAGTAACATTTATACGTAAAAACGTCACTAACTCTTCCATCGGATTAAAGCGATTAAATATTAGAATATTTTCCAAAACTCAATTAATATACAAAAATTCAATAATTATTGATATTTACCTATCTAAAACTTAATGCTGAATCGAATTACTCATAATTAATCAAGAATAGCAATAAAGCACCTTGTAAATAGATTTACTTTAGTTTATTAGAGCGGATAAAAACCAAACAGGCTAATTGATTAATGAAATTGTTTAGCTCAAGCCCTAAGCTATTAAGGTAAATATATTGTTATCTCATGGGCAGCCAATTCATTACCCAATAAGATAATAGTTATAAGTAATAATCACCTCCACATTAATAACGCACTTCTCTATTTGTATCATTATGTGGCTACGTTTTCTTATGGGCAGCTAAGCTAGAATGAATCAGACTACTCATTTAAATAAGCCCTTTAAATAAAGGAGATTGAAATGACATTTGACGATAATCATTATAAGAACCAACAACAACCTTGCATCGTTTTAAGCACAACTAATAGCCAAGAAAGTGCGATAAAAATTGCACAATACCTGTTGAATAACCACCTTGCTGCCTGTGTTTCATTATTACCAGAAATGAAATCAGTCTATTTGTGGAAAGGAAATGTGACGGAAGATAATGAAATTCTATTACTGATAAAAAGTACAATTGGTAATCAACAAGCGTTATTTGATGCAATCAAGGAAATTCATCCCTATGAAATTCCTGAATTAATTCGGCTAGACCCTAACCAAGTTGAGGATAATTATTTACAGTGGCTGGTTAATTCTGTCCGTTAATATTCATACTTGCCATATTATTTTCGGTTTACATTCATTTTTCATATAGCAATTATGATCATTTTTATTAGCTGATCAGCTTTGGTAAATACAAAATTAGTGTTATATAAGTAGTCTCGCTTAATATTTATTTTCCTCCTTCGTTTGGAGGATTTTTTTGTCAGATTGACACCAATAGCGTTAAATTTTAGATTACACATCCAAATATGAACCTTTCAATTCAATACACTACCCTTTATTAAATAAAAAGTATAAATCTGTTTTATGTCTTATTTCGAATACTTGCCTTGCCCTATTCACTCCAAGCGTCATAGCTCATTTCCCTAACTTAACTGTGGATAAATAGCACAAAGGGTGAGGACGTCCCTCACCCATAAAATACGTCACCCATAAACTACGTTTTAGCCTGCTCTAGCTGCCTGACTACCCGCTTTAAAATAGGGAGCCTGGCTGGGTGCTAAAGGCTCTCGACCGCGAATTTTGTCCGCTATTTTTTCCGCAATCATAATGGTTGTGGCATTTAAATTGCCTGTAATAATCAACGGCATAATGGACGCATCAATCACTCGCAGGTTATCAATCCCATGAACACGCCCTTCACCATCGACAACCGCCATCGCATCCGAGCCCATTTTACACGTTCCACAAGGATGAAACGCCGTTTCCGCGCATTCTCGTACAAACTGATCAAGTTGCTCATCGGTGACAATGTGCTTACCGGGGCTGATCTCTTCGCCTCGATACGGGTCTAACGCTGGCTGAGCCATAATTTCCCTTGTGATGCGGATCGCTGCACGAAACTCTTCCCAATCCTGCTCACAAGACATGTAATTGAACAAGATGCTAGGGTGTTGATGCGGGTCACGAGATTTTATCTGCACTCGACCACGACTTGGTGAACGCATAGATCCCACATGAGCCTGAAAGCCATGCTGATTCACCGCATTGCTGCCATTGTAGTTAATCGCCACTGGCAAAAAGTGAAATTGAATATTTGGCCATGCAAATTTTTCACTGCTGCGAATAAACCCGCCCGCTTCAAACTGATTACTGGCACCAATACCGGTACCTTTAAATAACCACTGCGCACCAATCATCGGCTGATTAAACCATTTCAATGCGGGATACAGGGAAACGGGTTGCTTACATTCATATTGCAAGTACATTTCCAGATGGTCTTGCAAATTTTCCCCCACACCTTCCAGATACTGAATGGGAGGGATCTCAAACTGCTCCAGCACCGTTTTAGGGCCGACACCGGAGCGCTGCAAAATTTGCGGGGAGGCGATAGCCCCAGCGCATAGCAAAATTTCTTTACGCGCCTTCGCCACCTGCACTTGCTGATGGTTTCCTAAATAATACTTCACAGAAACCGCTTTTTTCCCTTCAAACTCAATGGTATCCGTAGTGGCATGGGTAACTATCGTCAAGTTTTTACGGTTGCGAGCTTGGTCTAGATACCCTCTGGCTGTACTCGCTCGACGCCCTTTAGGCGTCACCGTACGATCCATCGGACCAAACCCCTCTTGCTGGTAACCGTTTAAATCATCTGTTCTCGGATAACCCGCTTGAACACCCGCTTCAACCATCGCGTGGAATAGCACATTATTTTTGGGTTTTGGCGTCGTCACACTGACGGGACCTTGGTCGCCGTGGTAATCATTTCCACCAATATCGCGGGTTTCTGCTTTACGGAAATAAGGCAAACAATTGGCATAAGCCCAATCTTCTAGCCCTGGTACTTGTGCCCAGCCATCAAAGTCCATGGCATTTCCACGGATATAACACATGCCGTTAATCAATGAAGAGCCGCCAAGCCCTTTACCACGTCCACATTCCATACGGCGGTTGTTCATATGGGGCTCAGGCTCTGTTTCATACGCCCAGTTATAACGGCGCCCCTGAAGTGGGTAAGCTAATGCCGCTGGCATTTGTGTGCGAAAGTCGAACCGGTGGTCCGGTCCTCCTGCTTCAAGGAGCAGCACAGTAACATCAGTATCTTCTGTCAGGCGGGTAGCAAGAACGTTACCGGCTGAACCAGCACCGATAATAATGTAGTCATAGACCATTGTTATCTCCTCTGTTTCAGTCAAATTAAGTGATTAAAAAATGGATGAAAACTCTCCGAGTTCAACTTGAATGGATTTGATTTGAGTGTAATTTTGCAGCGTCATTAGGCCATTTTCACGCCCGACACCAGAATGCTTATAACCGCCCACGGGCATTTGTGCAGGAGATTCTCCCCAAGTATTGATCCAGCAAATTCCGGCTTCCAATTGGTGAATAACACGATGAGCACGGGCAAGATCTTGCGTGACAATTCCTGCCGCTAAACCGTAAATCGAGTGATTTGCTCGCTCAATCACCTCATCTTCTGTGCGGTAGCTTAGAATGCTCATCACCGGACCAAAAATCTCTTCTTGGGTGATTTGCATTTCATCGGTGCAATCAGTAAACACCGTCGGTGACACATACGCGCCGTTTGCCAGTGACTCAGTTATCAGACGCTCACCGCCACATAACACGGTCGCCCCTTGCGCTTTGCCAATCTCAATATAGCGCAGCACATTGTCCAGATGCTTGAAGCTGACCAATGGGCCAAAATTGGTATTTTCATCGGTTGGTGAGCCAATACGAATGCGAGCAACACGCTCCGCGATTTTGGCTTCAAAGGCGGCTTTCAGGTTTTCAGGGATAAATACCCGCGTTCCGTTGGTACATACTTGCCCGGAGCTGTAAAAATTCGCCATCATGGCGATATCAGCGGCTTTGTCTAAATCAGCATCATCAAAAATAATCAGCGGTGATTTTCCACCCAGCTCCATGGTGACCTCTTTAAGGCTTGAGCTAGAGGCATTGGACATCACTTTTTTCCCTGTCGGGACGCCGCCAGTAAATGAGATTTTGGCGATATCAGGATGCTCTGTTAGCCATTGACCCACTTCACCGCCCATTCCCGTGACCACGTTAAACACCCCCGCAGGTAAACCCGCTTCCGTGTAGATTTCCGCCAGCTTTAATGCGGTTAATGAGGTAACTTCGCTGGGTTTAAATACCATGGCGTTGCCCGCCGCCAATGCCGGTGCGGATTTCCATAACGCAATTTGAATGGGGTAGTTCCATGCACCAATCCCCGCAACAACCCCCAACGGCTCACGGCGAGTATAGACAAACGAGGTTTCACGTAGCGGAATTTGCTGCCCTTCTAGAGCGGGGATCAAGCCTGCATAATATTCAAGAACATCCGCGCCCGTCACAATATCCACAAAGCGCGTTTCAGAAAGTGGCTTCCCCGTATCGAGGGTTTCTAAATAGGCAAGTTCATCATTACGTTCACGTAAAATATCCACAGCACGGCGCAAGATACGTGAGCGCTCCATCGCGGTCATTGCCGCCCAAATTTTTTGCCCCTGTTTTGCACTTTCCACCGCCCAGTGAATATCGTCGATGCTAGCTGATTGCAAATGTGCAATCACGTCGCCATTGGCTGGGTTGATTGCCTCAAACTGCCCGCATTCAGGTTGTGAACTGTCGACATATCCGCCATGAATGTAAAGCTTATGAATCGGTGGATGTTGCATAACGTCTCCTTTGAAAAATAGTTAGGTCGAATGGTCTCCTGCACGTGCCAGTTGCATATCGATATACTCGTTAGTGATACTAAGCGCTTCCTTCACAGAAAAAGGCTCACTACTCAGCGCACTGCGCAACCATAATCCATCAATCAAGGCAGCCAGTCCTTTAGCGGCACGGCGTGCGACAGGTTGACTTAGCGTTCGCCCAAATTCATAGCTGAGGTTTGAATATAAGCGACGCTCATTCACTCGCTGCAAGCGATTCAGATTTGGTTGGTGCATACTGCTCGCCCAAAATGCCAGCCACGTTTTCATTGCGGCTTCACTGATTTGGGTGGAGTCAAAGTTCCCTTCCACAATTGCCTGAATTCGCGCTTTAGGGTTTTCACCACTCAATAATCTGAGCCGCATCGCAATACCAAACCCTAATTGATACTGGATATGGCGCATGGTGGCTTCTAATAAACCGCTTTTATCACGGAAATAGTGGCTAATAATCCCAGTAGACACCCCGGCTTTACGGGCGATCAGCACAAAGCTGGCTTCTTGCATTCCCACTTCGTTGATGACAGCTAAAGTGGCCTGAATTAACTGCTGTTTACGTATCGATTGAACGCCTATTTTCGGCATGGCATGAAGACCTAATAAGACCATTGAACCCATTCATTAAACGATTTTTTAATTGAATGTTCAATCAATATTAACTATTGTTTACAACAATTAATTTACAAATAACTCGAGGAGATACCCGTGAAATTTTAAATATTTACTAATAATTCAACACGTTAGTAAATAATCTAATTTTAAATTTTCATCCAGATAAAACTGTGGAACTGCCAATGACAAATTCAAAAAGTCCAAAAAATGGGCAGAAAGACCAACTTAATCACGTTGTTTTTTTTACCTCCGCCGCCTTAATACTGGCGTTTTCTTTTTTCACCATCCTGATGACTGACACCGCAAATCAATGGATTGTTGCAACACTGGGTTGGGTGTCAAAAACCTTCGGCTGGTATTACTTACTCGCCGCCACGTTATATATCGTTTTTGTGATTTTTATTGCAACTTCACGATTTGGGAATATCAAGCTGGGACCGGAGCAATCCAAACCGGAATTTAGTTTGCTTAGCTGGTCGGCGATGCTATTTGCCGCGGGCATCGGCATTGATTTGATGTTTTTCTCGGTGGCTGAACCGGTCACTCAATATATGTTACCGCCAACGGGTGAAGGCGAAACCCTTGAAGCGGCTCGTCAGTCGATGGTGTGGACACTGTTTCACTATGGACTCACGGGCTGGTCAATGTACGCCTTGATGGGCATTGCACTCGGTTACTTTAGTTATCGCTATAATTTGCCATTAACCATCCGTTCTGCCCTATATCCGATTTTTGGTAATCGAATTAACGGACCGATTGGTCATACCGTCGATATTGCCGCCGTGCTCGGGACGATTTTCGGTATCGCCACTACCCTCGGTATTGGGGTAGTGCAACTCAATTACGGGCTAAAAGTGCTGTTTGATCTTCCCCAAGGGCTAACTGTACAAGGTGGTCTGATTTTTCTTTCCGTTATCATGGCGGTGATTTCCGCCACATCGGGAGTCAATAAAGGGATCCGTATTCTCTCGGAACTTAACGTGCTGCTAGCATTGGGGCTGATCCTGTTTATCTTATTTGTGGGGGATACTGAATTTCTGCTCAACGCGCTGGTACTCAACGTCGGGGATTATGTGAACCGTTTTATGGGGATGACCTTGAACAGTTTTGCGTTTGATAGACCGACTGACTGGATGAATAGCTGGACGCTGTTTTTCTGGGCATGGTGGGTCGCTTGGTCGCCTTTTGTTGGGCTGTTTTTGGCACGAATTTCCCGTGGTCGCACCATTCGCCAGTTTGTGATTGGCACTCTAATAATCCCGTTTGTCTTCACGCTACTTTGGCTCTCTATCTTTGGTAATAGCGCTCTGTATGAAATTATTCATGGCAATAAAGCGTTAGCCGAAACAGTATTAGAAGCGCCTGAAAAAGGATTTTATTCCCTACTCGAGTTATATCCGGGCTTTGGATTGACCGCCTCCGTTGCCACCATTACGGGGTTACTGTTTTACGTGACATCCGCGGATTCTGGTTCGTTAGTGCTAGGGAATTTTACCTCAAAACTGAGTGATATTAATCACGATTCCCCTAATTGGCTGCGAATTTTCTGGTCAGTGGCTATTGGTTTACTCACCCTTGGGATGTTAATGACCGATGGGGTGCCTGCCCTGCAAAATACCACCGTGATTATGGGGCTGCCGTTTAGTTTTGTGATCTTCTTTATTATGGCAGGACTGTATAAGTCATTGCGGTTTGAAGATTATCGCCGCGTCAGTGCCATTAATACCAACGCCCCTGCGCCGCTGTACGGTAACGAGCCGATTAAATGGAAACAGCGTTTGGGACGCGTGATGAATTTCCCCGGCACCACCTATACCCAACGGATGTTAGATTTAGTCTGTATTCCTGCGATGCAAGATGTGGCGAAAGAGCTGGAATTACGTGGCGCTAAGGTGGAATTTGCGATCCACCCTCTTGCCGAAGAAGAGCGACTTAACCATTTAGAGTTAGTGGTCGATTTAGAAGAAGAGCAAAGCTTTATCTACCAAATTTGGCCTCGTCGCTATACGGTGCCAAGCTTTACCTACCGTGCTCGCTCCGGTAAATCCCACTATTACCGCCTTGAAACTTACTTGTGGGAAGGCACCCAAGCTAACGATTTAATGGACTACACCAAAGAACAGGTGATCAGCGATATTCTCGACCAATATGAGAAGCATTTGAATTTTATTCATTTAAGCCGCGAAGCACCGGGGGCGACATTGACCTTTCCCGAAGGAAATTAATAGAAAGCTGATTATTTAAACAATGCAAAAGGCGCCCAATAGCGCCTTTTGTTTGCAACCCAGAGAATACTAATTATTCATTCTGATATTTTTGCTCTAGCATGGATTGAAGCTCGCGCGGGTTGTTCATCCACGATAAATGCCCCGGACAGCCTGCCGCCGTCGGGTTAATATCACAAGGGCGGATGTGATTGAGCAAGGATTTTTCATCTTCATCCCGCTGTTCGAGTAGCGATTGGTAGCTACGATCTTGCTGGGCAATTTTTAATTTCGGGTCAAATTTGAACTTCTGCTCTTCCCGCAGTGAGTCCATTCCTTGGTAGTTTTCATGATATAGGCGATCAACGGGTGATTTTTCTTTAAATGACAAGTCGGTGGCAAAGCCAAAAGGAGCACAGAAAACAAGAAAAAAGACAACAATAACCTTTTTAAACATATGGATACCTACTGTAAATGCATAATTTGGCATTATATGCACTTACTACACATAAGAGTATTAAATATATTTTAAATTTTCAAATTTCATTGCTTATTAAGCAGTTATGAATAATTAGATATAAAATCAATTGATTAAATGCCTATTAATACCCATAGTGATTATTTATACTTTTAATTTTTCTCTATCTAAGAGGTCTTCATTACCAATGGCTCGACCATTAAGCATATCCCGTCACAAAGCGCAACAAAATAAGCTTGCAAGTCCGCTAAAAGAAGGTTGAATTAAAAATTAAATACACTGGACAAAATGATACTAAACGCTATTTCGGCACCGAGACATGCCTTCTTTTACCGCTTTGCCTAACTCTTCATTCGACACTGTTTGGGGCAAAATAATATTATCATCATCGGTAAAACCATCACCAGACCAAAGTTCTAATTTTTTATGCAGCATAGGTTTTATTAAAAACAATCCTCTTTCAAATACAATGTTGCAACTTGACATATTTTTGAAAAACTGACGTTTTGTCTTTAAATTACATTTATGGCAAGCTTCTTTAACCCATTGATTATAAGCATTAATTACACCATCTCTGCTTATTGGTGTTTCACTTGCTCTAATGTCATATTTATTCGACTTTTTCAATAACTCTTTTATAACTTCGCCTAATTTTACATTATCAACATCTACAGCTAAATAAGACACTGGTACTGTATAGTCATACACAAGTAAGTTAAACCACGATAGTGTTTTGATAAAATAGAAATACTCATTACGGTATATAGAAACATGTGCGTCTTCGGCTATCTCCCCCATCATTTTTAACCTCTCATTTAACAACGGTAATTTTAATAAGTATGTTTTTTCAGCTCCATATAAGATCGCCGTATTAATTGCATTCCATTGTTCTATGGTTGTTTTTTCTGGAACAGCTAACTCTATTGTTTTAGATTTTATATTTTTACTTTCCAAATAAAAAGCTAATAACTTATGCTCTTTGAAGTCAAATACTGAATCTGTATATTTGTTAATTTGCTTAATTTGCTTAATTTGCTTAATTTGCTTAATTTGCTTAATTTGCTTAATTATTCTATTAGGATTCTGATAAGTACTTGCCCCTGTATCTAATGTTTTAACGCTAATCGCTTCTTTATTCACGGTAAAATAATCAAATACGAGGAAATTATTGGGTAAGCACTCTGCGGAAAAAAGCTTACGTGCTGTGCTAATATAATCCTCAAATGGGAATCCCTACTTATAAATACCATCACCAAAAGCCATATAGGTTCGGCTGCCGTCAGGCTCTATTCGATAACTTTTTAAAATACTTAACTTATTTCGTTAAAAGGACAAGCCTTCCCTGAAAAAGAAGGCTTAATGTACATTAATTATTTAAAAATAAATAATGCTAAACACTATTTCGGCACCGGGACATACCTTCTTTTACCGCTTTGCCTAACTCTTCATTCGACACTGTTTGGGGTAAAATAATATTGTCATCATCGGTAAAGCCATCTCTCGTCCAGATTTCTAGTTTCTTATGCCACATTGGTTTTATTAAAATCTCATTGTTATGCTTCTTTAAATTACAAGTCATCATTCGTAAAAATAATGCTTTTTTATTTTTAAATTGACATTTAGTTAGAAGCTCACTCACCCATAACTTGTAGTCTTCGTTTATTTTTTCTTTATTATAAAATTCTTCATTTTCATATGGATGAATAGTTCTACATTGACTAAAGGCTAAATTTATTGTTTCCCCCAGCTTTTCATCTGAAACTTCTTTTTCTAGGCAATATACTGGCGCTTTATCATCCTTAATAAATAAGTGATACCCAGAGAAAACAAAAATAAAATAAAATCGTTCATTTCTGCGAACTGCTATATTCCTTTCTGAATCATACATGAGTATCCCCTCCCTATTTTACTACCGTAATATTAAATTTTATATTTTTACTATTAGCATATAAAATTGATTTATTTATAGCATCCCACTGAGCAATATTTGTTGTACTTGGCACTGCTAGCTCGATCGTTTTGCTACTTATATTTGCACTCTCCAAATTAAAACTAGAACTCCCTCCTTCATTATAATTATCTACTTTATCAATATACTGATTTAATTTATATCTTATTCTATTAGGATTCTGATAAGTACTAGCCCCTGTATCTAATGTTTTAATGCTAATCGCTTCTTTATTCACGGTAAAATAATCAAATACGGGGAAATTATTGGGTAAGCGTTCTGCGGAAGAAAGCTTACGTGCTGTGCTAATATAATCCTCAAATGGGAATCCCTGCTTATAAATACCATCACCAAAAGCCATATAGGTTCGGCTGCCGTCAGGTTCTATTCGATAAATTTCTCGAATATCAATAATAGGTGAAGAATTCTTACTATTCAACACGCCATTAACATAACGTCCCGAATTGGCTGATACACTAGCCGCACCTTTAACAGCAACAACATAGCCTGCAACTTTGGTAACTAACTGCCCAGTTTCTAAACCTGCATTAAATGCTCCGCTAGCACCTGCCTTTTCATATTCTGTTTCTATCAATTTGATTCGATTCAGAATATCTTGCTTTTCTCCCTCCGCAATATCACTAAACATGGTTTCGCTTGAAAGCAATGCACGTAAGCCATTGAGGGTGTCCTTATAATTGGTGATGGCACCTGCGACATCTGTAATGGTTTCCCATAATTCAACGGGAACCCCAGAAACCACGCCAGCAGCAAAAGCCCCATCTTGTGAGCTACTGGTGAGCCCCCATTTAATATGGATTGCAGCACGTTTCAGTGCGCTGGGTTCGTCTGCAAGCTCTCTTTCCATCAACTTACGCTGATGATGGGCTAAATAATTATGCCGAAATGTATTCTCAGCACTGTTCGCAGCACTATAAACGCCACCAGGCTCCCCCGTAAAAACGGCACCGGAAAAGCCACCGAATAATTTCACTAATTGCGCTTGGGTATCGGCTTTTTTCTTCCATTCTTTGGCATCAATAAAATTATCACCGAGCGATATTGCTGCTAATTCAGCCGCAAGAGCACCAACGACAGCGCCTTTCGCATCCCCTCCACTGATCTCCTCGCTAACACCAGCCACTACTGCATGGCTGAGCATTTTGCCGGATTGACCTAAAATTTGTCCGTTATCACCAATGAGTTTTGCGCCTTCAGCATGGAGTTGACTGGCAACATTACTGAGCAATGCACTTTTTAAATTCTCAGTAAAACTGCCACCTTGAATAGCGGTATTAACGGTTGAACTCACTAGAGATTGTGCCGCAATACGTTGAGCTACATTGTTCCAATTCCCATCATTTAATAGAGGTAATCTAGCTTCGTTCCCTGTCCCCGTTCCCCACCCCATTTGCGTATCTAGGCCACTGAGTGCGCCAGAAACTGCCATTTGGGCAATGATCGATTTAACCGTCTCACTGCGACCTAATGCATCCAACGTTTTAGATAGGTCACCTTGGTTTTCAGCAAGTGCGATCGCCGCTTGCGTTGAAAGCGCCGTCATCCCGCCGTATGCTGCACCTGAAATAGCAGATGCAGTGACACCGCTATAGCCCGATGATGCCCATGCAGCGAAATCTGTTGCAGCTCCGTGCGTCATCGCCACCACCGCGATAGTAATCAACGCAGATGCGACTGGGTTTAATTGCTGGCTTTTATAATCCCAATGGTCATAGGCATCTTGAACCAAATTCCACTGCACATCAGGGCGGTGTTTCAGTGTTTTAATCCATCGAGTGCCTTCTCTTTCTCCCAGCAAATTCAACGTATTTTCTAAACTTTGTGCATTTTTTGCTTTAACGTCAGCCGTTACCGCTGTAGCTGCATTTACCGTTAATGAGCTGCCGAAATGCAAAGAAGGTGCTACCCATGTATCTTCTTTGTATCCTTTATTTCGATGGGTAATAAAAAATCCATTGGAACGAGAAAGAAATTGCTCAAAATGACCATTTTTGACTGCTTTAAAATTCACCTTGCCCGTTTGACTTGTGATTTTGGCGTTCTTACCTGCATTAATTCGGGTGGCTTCTAACGTGATGTCATCTTTCGCGAATAAATTGATATCTTTACTTGCTGAAAACTCGGCCACTTTATTGGTGGCACTTTGAACTAACTTAGTTTCATAGGTTGAACCCCAGAAGCACGATTTGATACCTAAAAACCGGTTACAATGCTCTCGTTCTTCTTCCCACTTGCTGCTTTCAACCATCGCTTGCGCATAAAGAATTCCGCCTTTCGCAGCAATATCAAGTGAGCCTTTGCTCGCTAGCTTTGTCGCCTGAAATAACGTACTTCCATTGGAGAGTATGGTTAAATCCCCTCCGCTATTAACTTCAGAACGATGTTGATGCTGTTTATCTGTATTATTTTTTCGGCTTTTTTCTACAAGTGATTCAAACTTAATATTGCTGTCACTGTTAACAGTGATATTTTTACTGGCATCAAGGGTTGCCCCCCTGCTGATGAAATCACCACCAGAGCTTAAAATGAGATCTTTTTGACTTTTAATCTGAGTGACTAAGCTTTTTTCTTCATATTCTCTTCGTGTTGGAAAATCAGACGCGAAATATGCTATTGCATCAAGGGTTAGCTGTTTTCCTGATGAAAATGTTAGATTTTCACCGCTGGAAAGCTTTCCACCAATAATTTCCAGATCCCCTGCACTCATTAGCGTGAGATTCTTTTTTGCAGAAAGTGACGGAGTTAGTTGCTCCATATCCGAGCGGGAAAAAACTCGCGTTAATTCACTTAAGTTCGCTGATGAAAAATAACCACTTAGAGTATCAGACAGGAATGAATTAAATTCTGGCGCGGTAAAACGTGGTCGAATTGAAAGCTTAGCGCCATTTAAAAATGTAATATCATTATTTGAATGAAAGCTATATCCGGATGAATATAGATTACTACCTGCTTGAATCAGTAAATCTTTCTCTGTTTTAATTTCCCCTCTATTTTTGAAAAAATCATCAAACCGTTTTTTATATGCTTGCTTATCCCATAACTCTTTAACTCTAATTTTAGGAGCATTAAAATGGCTTTCTAAGAAAAGAACATTCTCCCCCGAACTGATACTTAGTTTGTTTAACGGCTTAATCACTGCATCTAAGAAAATGGCATTTTCTCTTGCTTGCAATAGCAAATTATTTTTTACATTTACATATCCTTTTCGCTCAGAACCTTTATCATCATAATGTTTAACATAATAATCATTTGAAATTAAAATACTACCTTTCGAGGATTTAGCCAGCATATCATTTGCTGTTATTTGGCTCTGATTTCTAATTTCAATACTCTTATCAGCAGACAGAACCAAATCATTTTTTGTATTTAATTCAGCTTTATCTAAATCAATATTTTCTTTAGCGAAGATATAAGTATCTTTTTCAGACTTAATGCCGTGATTAATTCTTACATTCTCACCATTAATAAGAATGTTTTTTGCAGTAAGAATATCGTGTTGTGTTTCAATAACTTCTTTATCTTTTCCTTTTACAATGATGGGTTCATCATCGTAGTAATCAAAATAGGCATATCGATGTGATGGGTATCTCTGACCAGCTTTAGATTTTTGAAAATCTTTCTTATTAATAACCGCATTAACAAAGCCATTACCTAATAAAATCTTTGGGTATACCGTATCACTAAAATCGACATTTTTTGAAAAATCAGCAGTAAAGCTTCCACCTGCAATTATCTTAGCCGGTTCATAAACTGGATAATCTATTTGGCGTAATGCAAAAATCTCATCGGGTAATCTAAAATTCGATAAACTGTAGTCTATCATTTGGTTCTTAATGGCTGGACTACTGGTATATGTTAGTTCATTGCGCATTGCATTCGGAGTAAATCGGTAATAACGTTCATGCTGGTTCTGAACTAATAAACTACTATTTATGATATTTTCACCTGTTAATATCATATTATCTTTCGAGCTTATTTTACTTCCATAATTAATTAATTTATTTGCTGCTATATAGAGATTTTTACCCGAAGATATTTCACCCGCTTTATCAATTGATCTATGTGCATATTTATAACTGCCTAAATTTATGATAGGTAAAGATGATATTGGAACACTACCGTGGAGCAATCGTTCAAAAAACACTCTATTTTTATTAGGGTCATTAATTCCAGAATTAACAAAATAGTTGTTTTCCCATGTTCTAAAATCATAAACAGGCACATCATGATTGTGCGTCATAAAATAGAGGACACCATCATCCGTTATACCTTGTTTTATTGGATTTAATACAATCGGATTTTTAAACTCCTTACCCACTACATCATTAGCAAAAATAGATTTTGAGTCATCACTCCCTTGAGCGGTAAAATATAATCCATTTGTTTTTCTTGTATTTGCCAATGACTTTGCTCTAACAATTAAATCCCCTTGCTGGGTTTTAATTGCACCTGATGTATTGACAATAGAGTGAGTTAAATCGCCCTCTGCATTTTTTTGTATCCAAAGGTTATTTTTTGCCTGAATGAGGGCGTTTTCTCCCGTATTTTTCACTGTGTCAGCAAATACTCGTAGATCTTTACCTGCCGTCACCTTTCCATTATTTTGTAAATCCCGTATCGCGAGCGTAATATCATTCTTGGCATTGAATCTCGCGCTCTCATTGACGAATAACTCTTTGCTACTGATATTAATGTCATTATTTGATTGAATATTCCCATTTACCGTAATTTTTCCATCAACGGTTAATATCAGATTTTTTTGCGCGGTTTCAATATGACTTAAATTTACACCAACACCTGATGCGGTACTGGTTAAACGAATTTGATCCGCATACATACCTCCGAGTGCTTTGGCGTCAATCGCCACGCCTGTAGTTTGCCCCTCACTGTTCCTTGACGTTATCGTTCCTTGTTGAAAATCAACCCGGTTATTCCCTTGTGTTAGCGACAGGTTTTTCGCTTTAATTTGCCCATTCAGTACCAATGCATGACTGATAATATCAGCATAAGTTTGTCCTTGTGCGTTGAGTCCTTTTGCTCCAATAATAACGTTACCCTTTTGCACCTCTATGGCGCTTAGGACTCCTGAGGAGTTTAATTGCGGTTTCCCTGTTGTTAGTGTAATTGCTGGTGTATTAATAAAACCGCATCCATCACAGCTGATCCCATTAGGATTGGCTATCACGACATTCGCAGGCTTTCCAACCACCTCTAGTCGGCCAAGTAGCAGAGAATGTCTACGGCCTACAACCTCACTAATAATCAGCTCCGCAGATTTTTCAACTAAATTAGGATTGGCGCTAATTTGACCAGCAAGCTGCGAATTGAAATTGGTCAAGGAGTTATTAAAAACTGCCCCTTGCTGACCCACATTAAATTGTTCGAACTTATTATGAGATACACCTTCATTATTTGGTTTAATAACATTAATTACCGGTACGTTTTTTTGCTGATTAATTTGAATATTCTTATCTTTCGGTTTAATTATATTCCCCCACACTGGCTGCAAGGGAAACATTAAATAAATAAAAATCAGACTATAACAAATAGCATTCTTAAACCCATAAATCATATTATTAGGCATAGTTCCTCCTAAACTAACGTTATAAATCAAATGAAATAGACCAATACAACGACCATTTGCTTGGATTTATTTCAGCAGAATAATAGAAAGGCTTACTGATTAATAGCGATGCCGAAAGAGCATTATTTGTGTAGGAAATTCCCATAGCCCCCCCAGTTAGGGTCCCTCCCTCTATTTCATACTTATCAGGAATAATGTAGCCATAATCTAGAGCAAGAATAAGATTTAACGCTCCAAACTTATGATTAATCTGTTTGTTTATTTCATTACGCCAATAAAAACCACTATTCCCATTTATAGATTGGTCTTGATATCCTCGAATGGAGTGCTGACCACCAATATTTAATCGTTCAATCGCATATAAATTATCGGGGGTATATTGGCTATAAAATGAAGTTAAATAGTTGAGATCATTTTTAATTGGATATTGGTAACTACTACTTAAATTGAGTTTGCGGTAATGGCTACGAGGCGATTTTTCTGCAATAAGATCAGGGACAGCACCAAAAGCAGATGTTCCCCATTCTATGGATGGATTTAAGGTAAAATAACCTTGATTAATTACAGTGCTATATTGAGGAGAAAAAAATATTGACGCTAGTGTAGGGCTACTAATAGTTAGTGCTTGTCCCGCCAGCTGTGTCTGCACTCTTTTATGTTTTAAACCACCGTGTAGTGTTATCCGTTGATAAGTATCACGATATAGTAAATAACTAGCATCAAATTGTTGGTGTATATTTTTGCTTTTGTAAGGGTATTTATTATGATTCGCTGTAAATAGTTGCGATGATTGCTGATGAAAGAATTGATAACGATAAGACCAATAACCATATGGAAAGTTTAGACTCACCCCGAAATGCCGGCTGTAGTGTGAAGAACGCATGTCAATATCGGTATTTGCAGATAACGTCCATTGCTCCCCCAAGCCCACTAAAGAGTCCCCTAGCAACGTTCCAGAAAACTGTTCTGCCCCTGTTTCATTGGTTCCTGAATTATCAAGATTAAGTCGCAAACTTATTGGAATTTTACTTGCCTGTTCATGGATCACTACATGGGAATAACCCTGACGAATACCAGGCTGTATCTCTAGTGTGTATTTTACCGTTGCCAATCGATTAAGTTGTTCTAAGCCTTGTTCTAAATCCCGTAAATTGAGTATTTTTCCTACTAGCTTTGGAAATACCATAGAAACTAAATGTTGAGAGTTTTTTTCGATTCAGGAGAATTAATATCAATAGATTCAATACGCCCTTCAGTCACTTGAATATTAAGAATTTGATGAATTAAATCTTGTTCAGGTAAATAAGCAAGCGAAGTGATATAACCCTTTTTAATATAAATGTTCGTAATTTCATTCGTAATGTTTTTTATTTGATTTATGCTTAAGCAACGTGATTGATAAGGAAAATTTATTTTTCGTAGATTTTTATGGGATATCGCCTTAGCCCCTTGCAATTGAATTGTTTTAATAAACTGACATGCGGCATCAAGTTCTTTTTCAATAATATTGTCTTGATATTGGATAATTTTTTGCTGCTGAAGAAGATTTCTTTGATTAAATTCAGATTCAAGTCGCTCTTTTTGCTCTTGCTGAACGTCTCCTCGATTTATATTTGTGGGTAAACCTGCACCTTGACTGTATTGATTTTGAATTCCAAATAAAAAAATAAATTTAACGATGATAATCAGCTTTTTCATGTATCCCCATCCATGTTGTATTACATCAAAGCAGCGTTAAATCAAAATACTGTCATCATGTAGCTCCCACAATGACATAAATTATTGGGGATAAACCTATTTTGATAGGAAGGACGATATCCAAAACAGTATCCATAAAAGGAGTTCACCGTTACTTATTTCTTTTTTCAAACAAAAGCACAAAGAAAAACAGGCAATTTTCATGATTTCGAGCTAAAACTATATTAACGTTTTTTTTTATGAGGGAATGACATGGAGCCAGTGAATAGCCACATCACCTATAAAGTGAACCATTCGATTTCGGTGGATGATTTTTTGAATTTATTGAAGCAATCTCCACTGGATACGTTTGTGCCCACTGATGATGTCGCGTTGCTGGATTCGATGTTAAATAATGCAGATTTGTTGATCAGTGCTTGGGTGGATGAGCAGGTGGTGGGTTTCGCTCGCGCGATCACGGATTTTAGTTTTTGCTGCTATATCTCTGAAATTGCGGTAGATACTCAGTATCTCCATCAAGGTGTCGGTAAGCATTTGCTGCGCCTAACCGCCGAGGAATTGCCCCCCGAGTGTCATTTAATTTTTCGCTCCACCCCCGACTCCCAAAACACCTACCCCAAACTCGGCTTCACTCCCTGCCCCAACACGTGGCATATCTCCGCCAAAAGCTTTCTAGACAAAATGAAAAGCTAGTTTTTATTTTTTCTTAATTTCGTCCTTATTTTTGCTTTGGCTTTGGTTTTTCCTTTGACCTTGGTTTTGGTTTTTTCCCTTGACCTTACCCAACCATAGCTCTAAATAATTCGAATTCACAGCTAGGCGGCAAGCGAAGATATCCCGATGAGCATACATGAGTATGTGATTCGGGTAGCTGAGAGCAGCCAACAACGCTGTGGTTCGAAGTATGACGAGCTACGATCTCAATTTAGAGCGCAACCGCTTAATGGCTTGGCTGTGTAATTGACTCACCCGCGACTCCCCCACCTCCAACACCGCACCAATCTCCTTCAAATTCAGCTCTTCTTGGTAATACAGCGTCAGCACCATTTTTTCGCGCTCTGGCAATTGTTCTATCGCCGCCACGATTTGGTCTTTCAGGCTGGATTCCATTAGTAAACTCAGTGGGTTACCGCCATCATCTTCATCCATTGATGGCTCACAGCTTTCCCCGTGCACTTCGTGCCATTCATCGTAGGAGAACAGTTGGCTATTGTTGGTATCTAGCAGCACTTGGCGATATTCCGCCAAATCGATATCCAGCGCTTTGGCAATCTCAGGCTCTGTGGCACTGCGCCCAAGGCTTTGCTCAAGTTCACCAATGGCTTTGGTCATTTCACGGGCTTGGCGGCGCACGCTACGGGGAACCCAGTCACGGCTACGCAGCTCGTCGAGCATGGATCCGCGGATCCGCTGTACGGCATAGGTGGCAAAAGAGGCACCTAGTGAGGCGTCGAAACGTTCTAATGCGTGGAGTAGCCCAATGCCACCCGCTTGAATTAAGTCATCGATATCAACGCTGGCAGGAAGTCGGACTTGCAGTTTCAGGGCTTCATGGCGTATTAGAGGGTAATAACGCTCCCATAGGCTATTTTTATTAATGACACCTTCGGCAGTATATAAATCACTCACAACCTGAATCACCCTTCAAGTTTTAACTAAAGGTAGCCATTATCTGTGTTACGCGTAATTTCAATCCGCAGAGTAAGGCACTAAATCAGCCGTTATTCTTTTTATCCTAAATAAATTTGATGGAGCCCAATATTTTTTGAGTCTATTTTTTGCGTTTTCTTTTGACCTTGCCCTTGCCTTTGACATTGTTTTTGACCTTAACAATGCCAAAGCGCGCCCTAAATAATTCGTGTTGCAGCTAGGCGACGAAGGAGATTATCCCGATGAGCGTACATGAGTACGTGATTCGGGTGAGCGACTGAAGTCAACAACGCTGTGGCGCGAAGTATAACGGGCAAAAAAAAGACCAGCAAAGCTGGTCTTTAATAAAAAGCTCGATCACGAATTAACGTAACAGGCTCAGAACACCTTGTGGAACCTGGTTAGCTTGTGCTAACACTGCAGTACCTGCTTGTTGCAGAATCTGACCACGGCTCATGTTAGAAACTTCTGTCGCGAAATCAGCATCTTGGATACGGCTACGTGCTGCGCTCAGGTTGTTAACAGAGTTGTTCAGGTTGTTGATAGTAGACTGCATACGGTTTTGGATAGCACCTAAGTCTGAACGCAGGCTATCAACAGTTGCTAATGCTTTGTCTAAAGTACCCAGAGGACCTTTAGCATCAATTTCAGCTTGTTGTACATCGGTCACTTCAGCTAATGTGCCAAAAGTTACTGTTGATGGGTCAGTGGCAACAGTTGTGCCATTCGCAATAGTCATTGTGGTTGCAAAAGTAACTTCTTTACCATCAACCTTACCTGTGACGTATACGTTATTACCATCAACGGTACCATCGTCATTAGTTTTTTGATAAACTTTGGCGCCTTCAACATCTTTACCGCCAAATTTCAAAGCTTCAATTGCAGTTTTCGCAGCAGCTTCAGTAACTGGTTTTGCACTTGCATCAGGGCCTTTCAACGCGCCAATTTCAGCAGTACTCATTGATTTACCTAGACCATTAGCACTTGCATCGAAATTATCTAATTTTAATACACTACTATCGATTTTTTTCAAGTTAATAGCGATAGTTTCAGAATCGTTAGTACCAACCTGAATTTTCATTGAAGTATCTTCGCTAAGAACTTTCACGCCGTTAAACTGAGTTTGTTCAGAGATACGGTTGATCTCTTCCATACGCGCGGTAACTTCTTTATTGATAGACTCGATATCGCTCTTAGAGTTAGTGCCGTTTTGTGCTTGAACAGTCAATTCACGAATACGTTGTAAGTTATCGTTGATTTCGTTAACCGCACCTTCAGCAGTTTGTGCGATAGAGATACCGTCGTTTGCGTTACGTGCTGCTTGAGTTAAACCTTTAACGTTTGCAGTGAAACGGTTAGCGATTGCTTGACCCGCAGCGTCATCTTTTGCGCTGTTGATACGTGAACCAGAAGATAAACGCTCAATCGCAGTACCCAGTACGCCTTGTGAACGGTTTAAGTTGTTCTGAGTAGTCAGAGACAGAATGTTGGTATTAATAACCTGTGCCATAATGTATGTCCTTTTTATCTTAATAGTCGATTAAGCACGCTGGCTTAACTCGGTAAATGTTGTCAGCAATAACATTATCGGCGCCTCTAAAAACCCCTTTAGCCCTTTTTATAAAAATCTTTCATATTTCGAGGCTAAAGCCCGCTGGAATCAGCTTTTTTTACACGAAAATTTTTATTAAATTCTTTTTTTATCGTTAATTTCCTCATCATTTTTATTCAATAAGCCTAATTACCTGCCTTTTACGGTTTAACTCCCCCCATTATTATTTCGCCGAATAGTCTAATATTTTTCCCCAATTCGCCGATAAAGGACTAAATACGAATTTATTTTCAGGGTTTATATTCAGGAGAGATTTATGGCAGGCATATCCACACTCGGTATCGGGGCTAACTTAGACTTAAATGTGCAAATGGATCAATTAGAGGCAATGGAAAGACGCCGCTTAGACCCACTGACACAACAGAAAGCCAGCTATGATGCGCAAATCAGTGCATTTGGTAAGATGCAATCTTCATTAGAAAAACTGAAAAAAGCGGCGGAAGATCTTAAGAAATACGAAGATATCAGCACCACCAAAGTGAGTGGTGAATATAAATCTTTTGATGTAAAAACCGATGGTAAAGCAGTTGCTGGCGTACATGATATTAAAGTCACCCAACTGGCTAAGGCGCAAACTATTGCCACTAAAGGTCATAGCGATAATAAAGAATTACTGGGTAGCGATGCAAAAGAACGCACCATCACCATTACCCAACCGTCTCAAAAAGAAGCAAAAGATAAGATTGTTATCAAACTCGATAATGAGAGTACCTCATTAGTTGAAATTGCCGATGCCATCAACAAAGCGGATAAAGGCGTTTCTGCATCCGTTATTAAAGATAAAGATAACCAATACCACCTCGTTGTCACCTCGAAAAAAGCAGGTACTGATAGCCGTATGAGCATCAGTGTTGATGGTGATGATAAATTAGCGAAAGTGCTAAATGTCGAGTCAACCTTAGTCGATGGTAAAGTCACGATTGTTGATGAAGCCAGTAGTGGTATGGAACAAAAAGTTCCACCGCAGAATGCGCAATTAACTATCGACGGTTTTGACCTTGAGTCGCAAACTAACGAAGCCAAAGACCTGTTCCCTGGTTTAACCCTATCTTTAAAAAAAGAGAGTGAAGATGGCAAATCAGACCATTTAATTATCTCGGAAGATATTGAGCCAGCTAAAGCGAAAATCAAAGTCTGGGTGGATGCCTATAATGAATTCCAAACCTTAGCTAAAGAACTCACTAAATATACCCCGACCGAAAAAGGCACAGCACCGGATAAAACCAATGGTCCATTAATTGGTGACTCTACTTTACGTGGTATTCAAAGCACCTTACGTAACCAAGTTCGTACCCCACAAGATAGCGGCGAATTAAACCTGCTGAATAAAATGGGGATTAAGCAAAAACTGGACGGTACGTTAGAAATCGATAGTAAAAAACTCGATAACGCCATAAAAGATAACCCATCGAGTGTGAAAGTATTCTTTGCGGGTGACGGTGAAAAAACTGGATTTGCGACCGAAAACTTTAATTTCTTAAAAGAGACCTTAGATAGCAAAGAAGGTACGTTGCATAACGCCACAGATGGCGTACAGAAGAAAAAGAAAAGCATCGATAAACGTATCGAGCAAACCAATAAACAAATTGAAAACACCATGGATATCTATCGTCGTCAGTTCCAAAACCTCGATAAGATGATGAGTTCACTGAACAGCACAAGCAGTTCATTAGGCAGACTTTTAGGTTAACCACATGTATCAACGTAAAGCTAATCAAGCCTATCAGCAGGTCAGTTTGGAGAGTGAAATCGCCAATGCGACCCCGTATCAACTGATCCAAATCCTGTTTAAAGGGGCCTTAAGTGCCCTAAAACGGGGGGAGATTTTTATGGAGCAGGGAAACATTGCTGAGAAGGGTAAAGAAATCTCAAAAGCCATCGACATCATTGACACGGGATTAAAACAATCGCTAAATTACGAGGCTGGTGGCGAACTTGCTGAAAATTTAGCGAGTTTGTATGAATACATGACGCGGCAATTGCTCCGCGCCAACATAGAAAACAACGTGACTTATGTCCAAGAAGTTTACCAATTACTCTCCGATATCGCCTCTGCATGGCAGCAAATCGGTGCAAATGTGGATGAAAGATAACCAGGTGGACAATAAAAATCCTCTCTATTTACTTGAAATATATCGTAATGTCTTAATATTAAGTGAAAACTTAGTTTCGCTCGCACAATCAGGGGAATGGGAGTCATTAATCTCCCGAGAAACTGAATATGTCCTTGCCGTTGAGAATTTAACGGCTTTGACTCAAGAATATGAGCAAGAACAACCTATTACTGACGACTTTGTGCAGTTACTACACCAGATCATTGAAAACGAACGAGTGACAAAAGAACACTTACAAAATCATTTGAATTTTTTAAGTAAAGAAATCAAACAGCTCGACCAACAAAAGGTATTGAATAATAGCTACGGCCAATTTGATCAACCCGATGCTCCAAGGGTTATTAAACCTCTCGAGTAAACGGTAAAGTGTCAGGCAGTTCACCTGACGCTTAACTTAATAGGACAACTCAATTGGCACCAAGAACACAATAGCAGCTCCCCGAATCACACTTGTTGGGTCTCGGGAAGCCGTAAAATAGACGGGAAATGCTGTTACTTTAATTTTTACTGCTGTTTTAATCTTTGCTGCTTTTTAAGCTTTTTCAACAACATATTGCGCTTTAACGTGGATAAGTGGTCGATGAACACTTTACCGTTTAAATGGTCAATTTCATGTTGCATGACAATCGCTAAAAACTCATCACTGTCGACAACAAACTCCTTGCCGTCACGGTCAAACGCCTTCACCTTCACACGCAAAAAGCGTGGCACATCCGCGTAAACATCCGGTACGGATAAGCAACCCTCTTGATAGCTAGTCTCCCCTTCGCTCTCAATAATTTCAGGGTTGATAAATACCATTGGCTGATTACGTTCTTCCGAAATATCAATCACCATAATGGCTTTAGTTTCGGCGATTTGCGTTGCCGCCAGCCCGATACCATTATCAGTGCTGTACATGGTTTCAATTAAATCATCGACCAATGTTTGTACTGCTGCGAAATCCGTAACGGGACTGCACTGAATACGCAATCTTTCATCTGGAATTTCAATAATTTCTCTTACTGCCATAGCTAAAATCCTGTTGATTCAATTACTTTTACTCAAGTCTATAGAATTAGTATCGCCCTTTTTTTACGTATAAAAGATGCAAAAAATGGCAAAGTCACTTGAATATGAAATTTTCACAGAAAAATAACATGATCTGAGAAAAAACACACCTGAAATCACCAGAAAATTCACCGTGTAACCCCGTTCTACAGGTAAGATCCAATGTATTTCATCAAAATAAGACAATCCGTATAAACAAGTATTTGTAAATTTTACATGGTAAACCGACCAAAATATAAATCTGAATTAACACTGATTAGATAGCTTAGCTATAATTTTATTTCGACTTTCTATTTAATACTGTTTTTAACAGAAAAATTACATGGGATAAGCCGAGTTTTGTTTGCTGATACCCCCTTTTCTTTAAATACATAACCCAACATAAGCTTACGTTTTTAACACTTAATCATAATTCTTACCTTTGCTTTGCTCGCTGTTTAATTAATGATGAAGACCTGTTCGATTTTGTTACTCACATTTCTAATCTTAATAAATGGAGTTCTTATGAAATTAAAACCGATTATTGCCGCCCTGATTGTGATGTCCACCACTGCTGCTTTTACGGCTCAAGCTAACTCAACGGCGCCTGTTGCAAAGCAAGCTGTTAGCGCCAAAAAAGCCAATGCCTATGAAGAGATTATGATTGATAAAGTTTGGGTAACCACTCAAGCTGTCGATCAAGATAAAAAAGACGTGCCAGCAACAGATAAACAAGTGGCAAACTTCTTTGGGCTTGCAGAGTACTACCCTGATGGCACGTTTAAGATGCTAACCCTTGAGGGTGCACCTAAAATGCAGGGTGACTGGTCATTCAGCGAAGATGGTAAAACCCGTTCATTAACGGCCAAAGATGACAAAGGTGAAGTGCTGTTTACTCGTGTGGTTGAAAACGTGACTGTGACACCGGAAGAGTATACTTACCGCATCTACCCATCACAGGATGATAAAACCAAATATTTTGATATCGTCCATAAAGTGAAAAAATAACTCATACAATTATTGGGGAATTTATTTAATATTCCCCTATTTCTTAGTTATTAGCTTGGTAAAAATTAATTTTTAAATTACTTTAAAGCACTCCGAAATTACACTATATTACCACCATCAATTCCATTGTATTAATCTTCATCCAACACGATTTTCCCGAATTAATTAAAAATAAAAACGGATTTTACCCACCAAAATATATCTCTTATTATTCCCTTCCCGATCATAGACATCGACTTATATAAGTTTCGTTGTTTATTCTTTTTACGTCATATGGATATTTCGTTATGAAAAACAAACTACTTAGTACAGCTGGTATCGCTATACTCTCATCTTTATCCACCCAGTCACTCGCAATAGCTAATGACTACCAAGATGTTATCAATGCACCGTATGATTATCCAGAACATCGACATGAGGATAATAGAAACATTCTTGAGATCGAACGTGATAAAAAATTTAGTGATAATATTAATAAATATACCGAGATGGCTAAAACCATGACACCGATTGTTGATGTCATCACTTACGCTATTGACACTACTTCACCATTAATAAAAAAAATACCTGAATTAAAAGAAAAAGAACCGAATCACGGCAATCTTATCCCTTCGACTCATTCATTAACACCAAATGATCCTGTATCAAGCTTTCCACTAAGTAAATTCGACCACCTAGAGGGAAAAATAGCAGGTCATGACCATGAAATTGCTTTATTAAATACGTCCGTAAATAATTTAAACCACAAAAATAACGAACAAGAGAAAAATGATATTAAAAATAGAGCTGAAAAAGAAAATTCCATTAAAAATTTGCAAAGTTCCATCTCTGACCTAGAAAAGAACCTCAATGGTAGTGAAGTAAAAAATAAAAAGTATGTCGACGATGAAATTTTTAGACGTGAAGCGATTACAACTTTATTAATTAATGATACAAACAAAAAACATGTAGAAGACACACAGCAACTGAATGTAGCCATAGAAAAACTTGATAAAGACATTAGAGAAAATGACCAAATTACGAGCCAGTTAATCGAAAAGGCGGAACAAAAAAGTAAAGCCCATGCTGATTTAATTTTACGTAATCAACAAATGCTTAATATTGATCGTTTTGATAAACTCGATAAACAAGAAAAACTTCAAACACAACAACTCAAGCAAATAAATACTCGAGTTGACCAAATGGAAAGTAAAATCCACCAAACGGCTCGTGATGCAAATGCTGGTATTGCTTCAGTTGCTGCAATGACCAATATTCCTTACACCACAAACACACGTTTTAGCGCCGGATTAGGCTTAGGTAATTTTAAAAATGGTAACGCCATCGCAGCCGGTGCTCAGTATCAAGTTAAGCAAAACTTGAATCTGCGCAGTTCTATTTCTTGGAATAACTCTGATAGAGCCGTTATCGGAGCCGGTATTGCCTACGGTTGGTGATATTGAACCAATAACTATCTTTATTCTTCTTGTCATATTTATTAGCATCAATGTAAATTGATGCTAATTTTTATTTAACGATTAATTATCAATACCACTGTTTAATTTCTTACTATTAAATTTAAATCACTCAAATCATTATTAGGCATACATTAAACCTTTTCTTCACACTTATTATTCATCATTTAATTGCAACACCTGACATCCCTCTATACAATGCTCAGCTTTCTCAAATTCATTACCTTAACTTATTCATAAAGCCATTATTGTGAAACTACTTTTTTCTCTTTCATTAACGACCGCGATTCTTTCTGGATTATGGGCATGGGTAGCTGATGTCTTCGGGCTAATCAGTTGGGCGGGCTTTTTAGGCTGCACGGCGTATTTTGCCTATCCCAAAGAAGGTATAAAAGGATTGCTTGTCACTGCATTAACCGCACTCAGTGGTGTGGCTTGGGGTTTGGTCATTATTCATAGCGATAAGCTCACCCATGACCTACCTAATTTTGCAGGCTACTTTGTGACCACGATTATCGCTTTTATCATGTGCTTTCAAGCCCAAAAATCGTGGCTGGCCTATATTCCAGGAACCTTTATCGGCGCCTGTGCAACCTTTGCAGCGCAAGGTAATTGGCGCTTAACTATTCCATCACTTATTGTGGGTGTTTTATTTGGTTACGCTATGAAGCAAAGTGGTCTCTGGTTAGTCAAAAAACTGGATAAAGCCCCTTGACGCATAATGAGGGTATCCAAGTACCCTCTGGCGATATCCTATAAATTACCTTTATTTATAGGATATCGACGCTGCGCTAATTTTATTTGCTAAGCAGCCAGTTATTTTAATATTTGAGTTTGATAGGTATGCCGTATTCATGAGTTGGAACATTGCCTTACCATAATCATTTCCAACTGATTCTAATACAGATATCTCCTTTGTATTGGTATCACCATCTCGCAGTGTTATCGTGAAAAAGGCCCTTTTATTATTGACATCTTGTTCACCTAACGTGATAGTTGATATTCTTTTTTCTTTGTTTAGATACGTACTACAATTGTCTGAAAATGCTTTGTTTATATTAATTTGATTTGCCATAGAAAAGCTTGAAATTAATAAGCAAGTTACTAAAGTTATTTTTCTCTTCATTAAGCGAATCCTATTTTTAAAATTTATTGATTAAATGATTTACACACCCGGTTGAATAAGAAAACATAGTATGAACTGATAGGTCAGGAAGAATAGCCATATATACGAATCCATCATCATCGTAAGTTAGGTTACAAAGAAAATAGTCATTGGTTTTATATTTGTATCCGGATGCTGTTTCTACCTCAACAGTCCAGTAATCAAAGTGAGATAAAAAACCCGTCTCATATGGAAATGGATATCCCAGTTTACTTGTACTCATATTCTTCATCTTACTGTAATCCGCTGTAATATGACGCATCTCATGAGGATAGTCCGTAGAATGTGTAACAGTCACTGATTTAAGTTCCTGCAAAGAACAGTTCATCACATAGAAATACCCAGTATGGTCTGTTGAAAGTGCCTTTTCTGTTACGTTGTTCATTTGCCTCCAATTTTTATTAAAAAGTTAACTATGACAGCCACCTGATTCTGAAAATTTTATATATAACTTGAAGTTTTTAATTACATTAATAATAACAACGCCATTGTCCCAATATCGGATGTTACATTCATTCTTTCTGTACGATATCACTTTTCCTGTCGGTGTCTTAAAGTCTATATCCCAATAATCAGAATCACTTCCTGACATTATTTTATATATGAATTCACAACCAGAATCAGCCATTTCTAAATTTTGTAATCTATCAATTTTTTGCGTTGATTTCTTTCCTTTTAGCCCTGAATAATGACTTACCACAATAGCGTTAATTGTTTCTCCACTACTATTTAATATAAAGAACACTCCTTTTTTTGTAGTATCCTCATCACTTTCTTTATTAATATCATTATTCTCAAATTCTTTATTAATTTCATTAATCATAAAATATTCACTATTATTGAATTTATAAAATAAATGCTAATTTAGTATATTATCTATTTACCTCATATTGAATGTGAAATGGTTATATTAAAATTAGCAAGGAGTGATAATAATAGAATGGCTGATATTCAGAAATGTGAATAAAAATTATCAACAATAGAAAAACGCATGATAGCCTTAGGAAAACAGCAGAAAATAGAGGCAAGCTAAAAATCTATTCACTCAGCCCCATGATGGGCTGAGTGCTTTATACCCACTAAGTCAATACTGGTTATTTTTTACTAAATAAGAAGATACAAAGACCAAATAATGCAATGCATGCACTGCCTATAATGTAATTTCTGCGATCAAATGCCAACCCTATATCATTGATTATTTCACCATAAGCGGTTGGTATACTTGTATCCATATTAAAAGAAAGTATACCTACAACGATACCTAGAAATAAAAGAACGATGCCGAATGTTTTCATTTCATTCCTCCATATAATTAGTCATCTTAACTAATTGTAGTCTGATAATGAAAATAAAGGCGATACATACAGCACAACTAGGTGAGTTCGACCAACAAAAAATGCACCCAAATAGATGGACACGGGCGCTAACCCTGCATTTATTGTCAAGAAAATGGGATACACATCATCAAAGATGGATACATGGTGTAGATAGAGCGAGGATGACAGAAAATAACGTAAACTAAATTGCTATTTTGGGTAAAAATGCCCCATCACTGCCCCACAAAGGCAATGACAAGGCAGTTAATTCATAATATTCAAATAGATAAATACATTACACCGGCATTGACATAATCTCTTGGTACGCTGCCACCAGCTTATTACGCACCTGGATACCCATTTGCAGGCTCAGGCTAGCTTTTTGCATATCGACCATCACATCATTTAATGAAACATCAGGCTTACCGAGGGTGAAATCCTGCACTTTTTGCGCAGATTGCACGCGGGTTTCATTGATTTGGTTCACGGATGCCACTAAGTGATCGGCAAAACCCACCGGCTCGACAACGGGTTTGGTGTTATGTGCCGCTTGAGTTGCCACCACATTTAATTGGGAAACCACCCCTTCAATCGCTTGAATCGTCATTCTGTTCTCTTCAGTTAATCTCGGTTGAACGGTAAATTGAGCAAAAAATTGCCGTCACGAATTTTAGTTTGCCTACCCTACCACACCGTTTTTTACTTGAAGCCGATAAATAACACCAAAATTATAGGCTGATTCCGTCATTAGATTGCATCAAGACAATAAATAATAGCAGCGTAAAAAAATGAGGTTACGAAGAGGGAAATAAGATTGTTTCACCAAACGTATATTCATCCGTTTAGTTTGCATAGCAGGGAATATTTATGAGTACCGCATCTAAAGATACGGGGGAGGCCAAAAAAGGTTTTGCCTCACTGATCGAAAGCATCAAAGCCGACCCGAAAATACCGTTAATTATTGCCGGTGCTGCTGCGATATCTATTATTGTCGCCCTGCTCCTCTGGTTCCGTAGCCCTGACTATCGTGTGCTGCTGAGTAACCTTAGCGCAAAAGATGGTGGCGATATTGTCGGTCAATTGACCCAGATGAACGTCCCTTATCAAATCGCGGATAACGGCAGCGCTATTCTTGTGCCTGCCGATAAAGTCCATGAATTACGTTTGAAACTGGCGCAATCAGGTCTACCGAAAGGCGGAAATACCGGTTTTGAACTGCTTGATAAAGAACAATTTGGTATCAGCCAATTTAGCGAGCAAATCAACTACCAGCGCGCCCTTGAAGGAGAATTGTCTCGTACCATCGAATCTCTCAGCCCAGTTCAAAGCGCTCGAGTCCATTTAGCTATCCCTAAACCAACCTTATTCGTCCGTGAACAAAAACTGCCGACCGCCTCGGTCACTGTCGGTTTATTACCGGGCAGAATGTTAGATGAAGGGCAAATTAGCGCTATCGTCCACATGGTTTCAAGCAGCGTGACCGGCTTAACCGCCGCCAACGTGATCATTGTCGATCAAACGGGTCGCCTGCTGACCAACAACGACAACAGCCAGCAATCTGCCAACAGCGCACAAATCAAAATGACCAAAGAGATGGAAGCCCATCTTAAAGAGCGCATTGAAGATATTCTGTCGCCATTAGTCGGTCGTGCCAATATTCACGCGCAAGTCACCGCGCAAATGGATTTTTCAAAAGTTGAACAGACTTCTGAAGAGTACAAACCAAACCAAACCCCTGATGCGGCTGCGGTTCGTTCTCGCCAGAACAGCGAAAGCCTGCAAAACAGTAACGGTGGCCCAAGTGGCGTACCGGGCGCATTATCGAACCAACCGGTAAGCGCACCGAGCGCACCGATTGATGCTAATAAAGAAAGTACCGATGGGAAAACTGCTGGGAATACCCGTAATGGCACCCTCAATACCCAGCGTGATGAAACCACAAACTACGAAGTGGATCGCAAAATCAGTCACACACAGCGCCAAATTGGTGTCGTTGACCGACTGTCTGTTGCGGTGATCGTCAATTACCAATCCCAAGAAGGTGAGAAAGGCCCAGAAATGAAGCCGCTCCCACCAGAAATGTTGCAACAAATTGATGCACTGACCCGTGAAGCAATGGGCTATTCCGCGCAGCGTGGCGACTCAATCAACATTACGAACTCCCTATTTACTGACGATACGCCAGTGGTTGAAGAGCCTTCGTTGTTGAATAACCCGCAAGTGATTGGCCAAGCGTTAGATTACGGCAAAATCTTGCTAATCGCGTTGATTGCTTGGTTTATGTGGCGCTTCGGTATCAAACCTCAGTGGGTGAAATATCGCAAAACCCAACAAGCGCAAATCGATGCTGAAATGTCCATTGCTAATGCATCCCAAGTCAAAGCGCCGTTCGTGGTGGAAGAAGAAATTAGTGAAGATATGGACGAGAAAACCCGTCGCCGTCTTACTCGTCAACGTGTTAGCGCTGAAATTCAAAGCCAGCGTATTCGTGAAATGGCAGAGAAAGACCCACAAGTCGTGGCAATGGTTATCCGTCAGTGGTTAGGAAAATCCCAATGAATTTAACTGGAACAGAAAAAAGCGCCGTAATGTTGATGACACTCGGCGAAGATCAGGCGGCGGAAGTGTTTAAGCACCTGAATCCCAAAGAAGTTCAGCAGTTGAGTATGGCGGTGTCCAACATGCGCCAAATCTCCAACAACGAACTGGCGGAAGTGCTCACCGAGTTTGAAGAGTCGGCAATTCAGTTTGCCGCCTTAAATATCAATACCAACGACTACCTGCGTTCGGTATTGGTCAAAGCCCTTGGGGAAGAGCGTGCTGCCAGCCTGTTGGAAGATATTTTCGAGAAACAAGAGACCACCTCTGGTATCGAAAGCCTCAATTATATGGAGCCACAAACGGTTGCCGATATTATTCGTGACGAACATCCACAGATCATCGCTACAATTTTGGTTCACTTAAAACGCAACTTAGCGGCCGATGTTTTAGAACTGTTCGAAGAGCGCCAACGTAACGACATTATGCTGCGTATTGCAACATTTGGTGGCGTTCAGCCAGCCGCATTAGCCGAGCTGACCGAAGTGCTGAACAACCTGCTGGACGGTCAGAACCTCAAGCGCAGCAAAATGGGTGGCATAAGAACCGCGGCAGAAATTATCAACCTGATGAAAAATCAGCAAGAAGAAAGCGTTATCGATGCCATGCGTGATTACGATGGTGAGCTGGCTCAGCGCATTATCGACGAAATGTTCCTGTTCGAAAACCTTATCGAAGTGGACAACCGCAGCATTCAACGCATTCTGCAAGACGTATCTACCGACTCGCTGGTTATTGCCCTCAAAGGCAGCAACCAAGCACTGCGCGACCATTTCCTCAACAATATGGCAGCGCGTGCAGCCGAGATTGTTCGCGACGATCTGGAATCTCGAGCACCAGTCCGTATGTCACAAGTGGAAACCGAACAGAAGGCTATTCTGATGATTGTTCGCCGTTTAATGGAAAAAGGCGAAATCGCGATTGGTGGTGGAGACGACGTGTATGTCTAATACATCCAAAAATAATCAGCAGTGGCAGCCTTGGCAGTTACGGGAACTTAATCAATGGGATCTGAATTCATCGGCTATCCCGCCGTTGAATGAAGTTCCTGAACCGAACACGCCGAAAGTCCCCTGCTTAGAGCCAAAAGAAGTGCTCGAGCAGATAAACCTGCTGGATAACATCAAAGAGGATGCCCAGAAAACGGGCTTCCAACAAGGCTTTGAAAAAGGTCAAAAAGAGGGTTATCAAGCTGGTTTTACGGAAGGTTTACGTTCTGGTGAGCAGCAAGGGAGCGAGCAAGCCCTCGCCCTTCAGCAACCCGTGATTGAAACATGGCAAAAACTGTTATCAGAATTTCACTATTCGCTGGATACCTTTGACACGGTCGTCACTACCAAATTACTGCAAATCGCGCTAACCGCTGCGAAACAAGTGTTGGGGCAATCTACCGTGTGTGATGGTACCGCGCTGCTAGAAGAAATTAGCCATTTAATGCAACAAAAACCAATATTTGCGAGCCAGCCTGAACTGCATGTGAACCCGAATCATGTGGCGCTTATCGAACAACACTTAGGCTCATTGTTAGACTTGAATGGCTGGCGCTTAGTCGCTGACCCAAGCCTGCATATGGGTGGCTGTCGCGTGGTCGCTGAAGATGGTGAAATTGATATGACGGTCGCCACTCGCTGGCAAGAATTATGCCGTCTATATGCACCGGAGAGCTTGTCATGACTGCGAGACTCGGCCGTTGGATAGCGTCTCTTGATGACTTAGAGTCACGCATGAAAGGCATTCCGATGGTTCGCCGCTATGGACGTTTGACCAAAATTACCGGTCTCGTGATGGAAGCCGAAGGCATTAAAATGCCTTTAGGCGCCACCTGCTATATCGAACGTATAATTAATGGTGGCACTGACGAAGTTGTCTGCGAAGTGGTTGGCTTTAACGGACCTCGCATGTTGTTGATGCCGCTCTCCGACCTCGAAGGTATTTCCCCTGGTGCGCGCGTGTATGCGCAGACTTCTGGGGATGACGGGCAAACGAGTCGCCTGCTCCCGCTCGGCAATGAGTTACTTGGGCGCGTATTAGATGCCCAAGGGACTCCGCTGGATGGCAAAGGACCGTTGGAAACCAAACAACGTGCGCCGCTGATCACGCCTTCCATCAACCCGCTGGAGCGTACGCCAATCCACGATATTTTAGATGTGGGCGTACGAGCAATTAACTCGCTGTTAACTGTCGGTCGTGGTCAACGTATGGGGCTATTTGCAGGTTCCGGCGTCGGTAAAAGCGTGCTACTTGGCATGATGGCGCGTTTCACTCAAGCAGACATTATCGTTGTCGGGCTGATCGGTGAGCGTGGGCGCGAAGTTAAAGACTTTATTGAAAATATCTTAGGTGCTGAAGGGCTACACCGTGCCGTTGTCGTTGCCGCGCCTGCGGATGTTTCGCCGTTACTACGGATGCAAGGCGCATCTTACGCTACCCGCATCGCGGAATATTTCCGTGACCAAGGCAAAAGCGTATTGCTGATCATGGATTCACTCACACGCTACAGTATGGCACAGCGTGAAATTGCGCTTGCCGTTGGTGAACCCCCAGCAACCAAAGGCTATCCACCGTCTGTTTTTGCGAAATTACCTGCCCTTGTTGAGCGTGCGGGTAATGGGAAAAACGGCGGCTCGATTACCGCCTTTTATACCGTGTTGACTGAAGGGGATGACCAACAAGACCCAATTGCAGACTCCGCGCGCGCTATTTTAGATGGACATATTGTTCTGTCACGTTCATTGGCAGAATCTGGGCACTACCCTGCCATTGATATTGAAGCGTCCATTAGCCGTGCCATGACGGAGCTTATCGCCAAAGAACATTATCGTAAGATCCAGCGCTTTAAACAGCTCACCTCCAGCTATCAACGCAACCGTGACCTGATTAATGTCGGCGCTTATGCCATGGGCAGCGATCCAATGCTCGATACCGCAATTCAGTATTACCCAAGAATGTCGAAGTTTTTACAGCAAGATATTGATGAACGTTGTGATTATCAAACCGCTTGTGAACAACTGGCTCATGTTGTTCCCAATGAATAACGAGGAATGCGATGTCCAATAGTCATGCATTAGCGACCTTACTGAGCTTAGCAGAAGATGCCTCAGAGGAAGCGGCTAAAGTCCTTGCTCAAGTTCGCCAAACGCACACACAAATGGCGGAGCAGTTGCACATGTTGGAAAACTATCAGTCGGAATATCGGCAGAAATTAAACCAAACATTGCACACGGGTATGGACTCGGACAAATGGCAGAACTATCAGCAATTTCTTGTGACTTTAGAACTGACTATCGAGCAGCAACAACAGCAATTAACACTCTGGGAACAGCGCGTCAGTGACGCCAATCGTCATTGGCAAGAAAAACAGCAACGCGTCAATGCGTTCGATACCCTGATCCAGCGTGCTGAACACACGCAAAACCAACGTCAAAATCGCTTAGAGCAAAAGCAGATGGATGAATTTGCTCAACGCGCGACTTTACGGAGAACCCAATAAATGGACGTCAATGCAAACCTGTTGCCGGTCACCCCTACCGCTAACACCGCGAAGGAACAGCCGCGAGACAAGCAAATTGATGAAAACCAAGCGCCTGCCGTCCCTTTTCAGGCCATGCTTGAAAACCAGCAATCGCCAGAAAAAAACGGCGATAGCGCCCCTGTGCTCAATGGCAGTGCTAACGAAACGCCTTTGAACCAACAGATCAGTGAGCAAAAACAATCTGATGCAGCTACAGCCAACTCAGAAAAATCCACTAACGCGCCATTAGCAACGGACAAAATCGCAACCACAGAAAATCAGTTAGCTGAAAAAGAATCCATTCAAAATCAGTTAGCTCAAAAACAACAAGCTGAAAATACCTTAGCACAGCTGAATTTCCGTCGTGATCTTAATGCACAATCACCACTGCAAGCGGAGCTATTAACAGGTAAACAAGGCGATGAACAAGCCTTAATCAGCCAATTAAAACAAGCGATGGATGAGCGTATTCAAGCAGCTGCTAACCCGCAAACCAGCGCGGAGAAACCCTCTGCAACTCCGTTCACACAAACGCTGCAACAACTGACGGATGTGGCACGTAACGTAACGCCATTTGATGATAAAACCTTGGCTGGAGCGCAATTGCAGCTCACCGGGGAAGCCGATGAACCGACGCTCGCTTTAATGGGCAAAAAAGAAGTGGGTGAACGTCGCGATCAGGCTCTATTTGCGTTGGATAATCCACGCGCAATCCCAACGAAAGATCTGAATCAAGATGCGCTATCGCTGGGTAAAAAAGCTCCAAGCACAGAATCTCTGTCACAAATCGCCAATGCGACAGCTGAAAATACCCAGAATCTGCAAAATAGCGCTAAAGGGGCTTTTAGTGTTCAAGCTGAAAGCGGCGCATTTAGCAACACCGCAACACCGACGGTAACCCATGTTGCAGGCATTATGGCAACACCATCTGCCACACCAATGCCAACAGCAACACCTGCGATGCCAACGCCAACCATGAACTTTGCTGTGCCGTTTGGTACTGAAGCTTGGCAGCAACAACTTAGCCAGCAAATGCTGTTTTTCTCTCGCCAAGGGGTTTCTCAAGCGCAAATTCGCTTACATCCTGAAGAGTTAGGTTCCCTCAATGTGCATTTGCGTATCGAAGATAATCAAGCCGTGATGCACTTTGTTTCTCCACATAGCCATGTTCGTGCTGCGATGGAAAGCATGATGCCAGTCCTGCGCAGTGCATTGCAGGAAAGTGGTATTCATTTAGCTCAAGGCTCCGTGGGGCAAGATAATTTTAGCGGTCAATCAAACGCTGATCAGCAATCTCGCCAACATGATGGGCAAATTCAGCCAACCCATTCATCAATGGGCGCGGTGGGCATCAGTGAATCTCATGCCAGCGTGAGTGGAGTTAAATTGCCAACACATCAAGGCGGAATTAACACCTTTGCCTAAGAAATAATCTAATGGCGGTAATTTCAAGTCTAAAGCGTCGAGTTACCGCCTTTTTGTTTCGTTTTTCACTCCTTTAACTCTTCCCAATCTAGGGATAATGCTAGAGATCATAAAGTATAAAACTCCGTATGGGTTTGGCATTTACAACAGGAATTTTGCAACATGTCGTCTTCACGCAATCAATCTAAACGTTCGAACAAAGGGTTAATTTTGCTGTTTGCCCTCATTGCCTTAGCCGGTGCAGGTTTCGGTGGTTACAGCTGGTGGACGACAAAACAAGAGGCGCAGGAGACTGCAAATGGGGAAGAAAAACGCCCAAATATGCCTCAACCGATTTTTATGGAGTTAGAACCGTTTACCGTTAACCTACCAGGGGTAAACAATGCGGCAGATCGCGTGCTCTATATCCACATCACCTTACGTCTAGCGAATGAAAAGTCGCGTAAGCAGCTTCATGAATACCTACCAGAAGTACGTAGCCGCCTACTGTTATTGCTGTCAGAACAGCAATCTAAAAATATGGGTACTAACGAGGGTAAGTTGCAATTAATGAAAGATATTAAAGGGACACTTACCCCTACCCTGATCCCAGGTGATCCTGATCAGGATATTTCAGACGTGTTATTTACTACTTTTATTCTGCGGTAAGACCCATGAGCGATAATATTTTATCTCAGGCTGAAATTGATGCGCTACTCAATGATGATGCGCCATCAAGTAACCAGCCATCAACGGATCTCCAAGACAAAGACAATGTTCGCCCTTATGACCCGAATACCCAACGTCGGGTATTTCGTGAACGTATGCAGTCCTTGGAAATTATTAATGAGCGTTTTGCCCGTCAGTTCCGTATGGGGTTATTTAACATGTTGCGCCGCAGCCCGGATATTACGGTTGGCGCCATCAAAATCGAACCTTATCATGAATTTGCGCGTAACTTGCCAGTTCCAACCAACCTGAACTTGATCCACATGCCACCGCTTCGTGGTACCGCACTGTTCACTTTCGAACCTGCGTTAGTGTACATCGCCGTGGATAACCTGTTTGGGGGAGATGGTCGATTCCCTGTTCGTTCGGAAGGTAAAGAGTTTACCAATACAGAACAACGCATTATCAACCGTATGCTGAAGCTGGCTTTAGGCGCTTACCGTGATGCGTGGAAGCCGATTGCGGACGTTGAAGTCGAGTATGTGCGCTCTGAAATCCAAGTTAAATTCACCAACATCACCACTTCCCCGAACGATATCGTGGTTACGACCCCGTTCTTAGTGGAAATTGGTAATACCGTCGGTGAGTTCAGTATCTGTATTCCTATTGCCATGATTGAGCCATTGCGTGAGCGGTTAATTAACCCACCAATGGAGCAAGGGCATCAAGAAAATGAAGCGTGGGTAACCAATTTAGTCACGCAAGTAAAACGTTCAGAACTTGAACTGATTGCCAATTTGGTTGAGATCCCGCTGCGTATTTCTCGTTTACTGCAATTGCAAAAAGGGGATGTCCTCCCTATCGAGAAACCTGACCGTCTTATCGTCAATGTTGATGGCGTACCCGTATTAACCAGTCAATACGGTACCCAAAATGGCCAGTATGCGCTGCGTGTGGAACATTTGATTAATCCTGTTTTAAACACTCTAGATGAGGAAAGTACCAATGAGTGAGGCGAAGAATTCTCTTGATGCATCAACCAACCACAATGAAGAGGATCTGTGGGCTGAGGCGCTGGAACAGCAAAAACAAGCGGAATCCGCCTCCGCAGGTATGCAAAATTTCGATAATTTCGACGGACAAAACCCGTTAAATCAGTTATCTGATGTCGATATGATCATGGATATTCCTGTTCGCCTATCGGTGGAACTGGGTCGCACTAAAATGACGATTAAAAAATTACTGAGCCTGTCTCAAGGTTCGGTGGTTTCTTTAGATGGTTTAGCAGGCGAACCACTGGATATTTTGATCAACGGTTATTTAATTGCTCAAGGTGAAGTGGTCGTGGTGTCTGACAATTATGGTATTCGTATCACTGACATCATCACGCCATCAGAACGTATGCGCCGCTTGAGCCGCTAGAAATGCCTGACGAAACAGCGGTATCTTTACAAACCGAGGTGTCCTTGCAGACACCACCTTCACAAATTGATTCGGCGCACACTCAAAAACCTTTTTTGACCAGCACCGTCAACAGCGAAGGTCACTCCGCACAAGCTATCAACCAAAATGATAGCTTAGCGCAGATTTCAGGCGCACTTGGTGGGATTATTTTACTGATCTTGCTGGGTGCGTGGCTGTTTAAAACGTTTGGGTTTGGACGTAATCCACTTGTTAAGCAGCAACTGATTAATGTGAAAGGTCGTTGTACTCTCGGTGGCAAAGAGCGCGTTGTCGTGGTGGAAGTGAATAACGAATATTTAGTGCTGGGCGTCACATCACAATTCGTGAATTTGCTGCACCAGTACCCTGCACCATTGGAAAACGATGTAGTGAACTTTGCCTCTGAACCGTTAACGTTTCAGTCGATTTTCAAGAAAAAACAGGATGCTGCTAACGCTGTGGCACCTGAAAAACAGTAACCGGAAGCGCCTATGTCACCTTTAAAATCTGCTGCCATTATCAGCGCTCTGTTACTTGTTCTGCCACAATCTGCCTCTGCGGCATTACCTGCCGTGATCAGCCATACATTAGCCGATGGTGGTCAATCTTGGTCGTTACCCGTTCAAACTTTGCTGTTTTTAACCTTGCTGGGTTTTATCCCCGCAATGTTGCTGATGATGACCAGTTTTACCCGTATTATCATCGTATTAGGGTTACTCCGTAACGCCCTTGGTACACCGTCTGCGCCACCAAACCAAGTATTACTGGGCTTAGCTTTATTTTTAACATTCTTTGTGATGTCCCCAGTTGCCGACCAAGTTTATCGGGAGGCGTATCAGCCTTTTAGCGAAGATAAAATTAGCCTAGAAACTGCATTAGAAAAAGGCACAGCGCCACTGCGTACCTTTATGCTAGGGCAAACCCGTGAATCTGATTTAGCGCTCTTTGCCCGCATCGCCAAAGTGGGTGATATCCAAGAAGCCAAAGATGTGCCGATGCGTATTTTAATTCCGGCGTTTATTACCAGTGAATTAAAAACCGCGTTCCAGATTGGTTTTACTATCTTTATTCCATTTTTGATTATCGACTTAGTGGTTGCCAGCGTATTGATGGCGCTGGGGATGATGATGGTGCCACCTGCGACGGTTTCCTTGCCATTTAAGTTAATGCTATTTGTGTTAGTCGATGGCTGGCAGTTGCTACTCGGTTCCCTTTCCCAAAGCTTTTTTAATTAGGAGCACATATGACACCTGAATCTGTAATGGCAATGGGAACAGAAGCGATGAAAATCGCATTGATGCTGGCGGCGCCTTTGCTGTTAGCCGCACTGGCAGCGGGTTTGATTATCAGCTTGCTGCAAGCAGCGACCCAAGTTAACGAAATGACCTTATCGTTTATTCCTAAGATTTTATCGGTGATTTCGGTATTAATCATCGCAGGACCATGGATGCTGAACCTGCTTACGGACTATATCCGCACGTTATTTAGTAACTTACCGTTTATCATTGGCTGATCATGTTAACCATTACCAGCGAAACGCTCACGCTATGGTTAAGCCAAGGTTTTTATCCTTTTGTTCGCCTATTAGCCCTGTTTGGTACTGCCCCGTTTTTTAATGAAAAACAAGCTATCAGTAAGGTACGTATCGCCCTCGCCTTTTTCACTGTTTTAGTCATTTCCCCACAATTACCTGTCGCAACTATCCCTCTATTTTCAGCTATGGGATTATGGGTCTGTGTTCAACAAATTGTGATTGGTGCTGCCATGGGATTGACCATGCAGATGGCTTTCGCCGCGGTACGTCATGCAGGGGAAGTGATTGGTTTACAAATGGGATTGTCATTCGCAACGTTCTTTGACCCGACCGGCGGCCCTAATATGCCGATCCTCGGACGAATTTTAAATTTAATCACGTTGCTGCTGTTTTTGTCGTTCGATGGGCATTTGTGGCTGATTTATATTCTGACGAACTCGTTTGAGCTGATCCCTATTCAAACCGCGCCCTTGCACCGCGATGGTTTTTGGGTGTTTTTACAATTTGCTAATACCATTTTTATCAATGGGTTAATGCTTGCCCTGCCGTTTATTACGCTGTTTTTAATTCTCAACTTGTCCCTCGGTATTCTAAACCGAATGACGCCGCAATTATCTGTGTTTGTGGTGGGCTTCCCTCTCACATTAACTATCGGTATCAGCATGTTGGGGCTGATTATTTCTATTCTTCCACGCTATACAGAACGCCTGATCCATCAAGCGTTTGAGCAGCTGTCGTTAATGTTTAATTTGTGGGTTTGATGTGAAGCAAAGGGTAAAAGGTGATACGCTACGCTTTACCCAAATTTATTATTTAACATACTATTAATTTGTTATAGATAGTCGTATCTTAAACCGACCTATGCAAAGCTCAAATTGCCACTGCATGGTTAAACCTCCTAAAAGTTTTATTAAATTTAATAACATCCTTTCCTCCATAGCCCACCTTGGTCTATTATTTACATTTATTAGTAATATTATTCAGGCTATATAGATAAAACTAGCTTTCTATAATCCCCCCCTTAACCTAAATGCTTTACCTCTTTGAGCAGGTAACGAACAAATACTAGCACACAAACTCATCATGTCAAAATTAATTAGTAATATTATTCAGGATTAAAATAAAAAGGCTACTTACTCGATGAAAAGTAAGTAGCCTTCATAAAGGTAGTGCTAATCTGCCTGCATGGCAGTGAACAATACTAATAATTAGTAATATTATTCATTTCTAAGCTGTCTAGATGACAGTCCTGATGAATGTAACCGCTTACCCATTAAAAATAAAGCAATAATTCAATACCTCCGAGATTATGACCGCTATATCTCAGCAATCTAAGTGTTCTAACAAACCTCAAAAAAAATCAGCAATTTCTAAGCTGCCTATGCGGCAGTGAACTAAAAGAAGCTCCTTTTTGTGGTAGCTTCTATTTTCTAAGCTGCCTATGCGGCAGTGAACTTTTCGTGAGCTAATGCAGATAAAATCCAGAGTTTCTAAGCTGCCTATGCGGCAGTGAACTTGAGTTAAATTTAATCACTCTATTTTGCAATTTTCTAAGCTGCCTATGCGGCAGTGAACTAACAATTTGCCCACTGTAAGAACTTAAGCTATTTCTAAGCTGCCTATGCGGCAGTGAACGTTTTTCTGCAACAACGAGTAGCTTCGATTATTTTCTAAGCTGCCTATGCGGCAGTGAACCGTAAATGAGCTGTGTAATTAACTAAGCTGATTTTCTAAGCTGCCTATGCGGCAGTGAACAAGAGAGCTTGGCGTTTATAGGGCGACAGTAATTTCTAAGCTGCCTATGCGGCAGTGAACGCTTCCTGCTTTTCACGCTCTGCACGTTCAGCTTTCTAAGCTGCCTATGCGGCAGTGAACCCTTATAGGGGACTATAATGTTTTTATTGAAATTTCTAAGCTGCCTATGCGGCAGTGAACAGCTCTTCGGCTTGTTCGTTGGCCACACGTTCTTTCTAAGCTGCCTATGCGGCAGTGAACTACAGAAAAATAGACAGGATTAACGGAAAAATTTTCTAAGCTGCCTATGCGGCAGTGAACATAAAATCCCCGTGGTTGGCGGGGCTTCATGTTTTCTAAGCTGCCTATGCGGCAGTGAACATAGAAATGACCCCATCAAGATTTATGCTGATTTTCTAAGCTGCCTATGCGGCAGTGAACCTTTCAGGGGTAACAATTCGCTTTAAGTACGTTTTCTAAGCTGCCTATGCGGCAGTGAACTAGAGAATATCAAACAAAAAATAAGTTACAACAATCAGTTAAGGACATTTTTAATAAAATACCCTTTATTTCACCGACTACTGTAACTTATTGATTTTACGCCTTGTTATTAAAGAGCAAAAAACAAAGGTCAAAAATGAGGGACTGTTGTCGGCATTTTATTACGTTCAACGGCTTGGCTAAGTCCATAACAATTAAAATGCCCCTCAATGACCTGTTCCGCTTCAACGCGCTGAATAAAAAGTGGAAATGGACGACTTCCCATTTGCTCACTCTTACCATGCAAGCTTTCCACCCAAATAAAAGGCAGTAAACTGCGCTTCGTTGGGCGAGACGCTTCTAAATCTGCTAAGCATTCCTCCAATGAGCGCCCTGATTTTTTAGCCCAAAGCGCTGCTTTCTTATGCATATCAGATTCAATACGTGCAGCGCCTTTGACTTGCTGACGAAGATAACTCACCGGTCGAGCATTCGAGGGAACCGTTTGTATAGATTTTACATGCACATAATCGGATAACCTTGATAACCATTTAACCAGAGTTAACTGCTCTAGCATTGCAGTATCTTTTGCAATTAAACGGATCTTTTTCCCTAAGCGAAAACCTGGGCTACCATATTCTGGAAATGCCACCGCAACGTTGCTATCTCCACGTTCCGTTTTATTCTCTACCAACGCAATATGAATCTGCTGGTATACTTTTTGCCACAGAAAATCCAGCGGAACCGTTGAATCAGGCAATAACGTAATCTCCTGATAATAATTCATAGCTCACCTTATTTATCGCTTTCACCAAATACGCCACCACGCACCAGAACAGCCATAACATAGTGTTCATCCTCTTCTCGAGGCAGTTTTTCACCACGCGCCCATTTATCAAAATGGGTATAGAAATCTTGATTCTCTTTTGGCGTCCGGAACGCTGTCCCTAAGTTGGTTACTGCACCATAGGGTTCAATCGCTATCGCCCCTGCTCCGCCCTCTGTTCCATAGGCTGGATACCAGGTATCTATAGAACGTAGCGCATTGCCAATTTTTTGGGAATGCATCGCAGCATGTTGATTGAGGTGATATAAAATTTTACTCTTTTCACCTTTACCTTTGTCCAAGACTAATTCTTCACTCGGGTAGACTTCTTGAGCGTTCCCCAGTTGAGAATACGTTGTGATTTCAAGTAATAAAGAACCTTGTGGCGCGGCTAATGCACTAGCAATTTTTTCGCCTAGCTGCTTTACTTTTTCATCTGGGGTATCAAATTGATGAATACTGTATTGGGTGGCATCAAACGTCCACTGCGCACTTTGTCCTTTATTAAGCACTTTAACGACGACTTCAATCTGCTCTGCACCTACTCGATTACGCCATAAAAAACGTCCATTGGCGATATTCTGTGCATAACGATAACCGAGCTCCCGGAAACCTTGCTTTTCAATGTAAGCCTTTGCCGCTTGCTGATAACTTGTCTTGAAATTTGCATTATTACAAGCCGATGGTGTTTCAACCCCACCCAGCACTTTTAAGGTGAATTGATGCATTAAGGTATCTTCATCGACACCTAACGCACAGGCATCAACTGTTTGTAAATTGGCTTTTTCCACCTCTGCATTTAGCTTCATTGGGTCATTTTTCACCGGACCTTTTAAGCGGTTGGAAATGGTGCCACGCACTGATTTCTCTTGTAATGATAATGGCGCAAATTGCGATTTATTATTCCAACGTGTTCCGTAAAAATAACCGTCCGATGGAACCAATTTTTTCTCAAATGCTAAAACAGACGCAACATCATGATTCTTCGCCATTATTTACTCTCCATTAGAAATCGATTCAAAAGCCACTTGTTGGCATAGATACAGGTTTTGGGATTCAATAAATTTAAATTCCCATAAAATTTCATGGATATTATTTGCTCGGTTCGCCAGAATAAATTCCCCCAGAGTCACAACACTTTCTGCAAAACGGTGGGGCACATCAGGGTCACGCTGATTTTTAGCCTGACCGAGTGAGGAAATACCTTGATACCCCGTTGCGATAGGCACAATCCAGCCCGCGGCTTTTCGTTGAGTGCGCCATTCATAATGACGCTTCTCTTCACCGTGACTTTCATTAGCGACCTCTTTTTCCACTCGAGGTTTTTCGATGCACTGATTTTCTACGACCACATAATCTAATAAAGCATCAAGGGCATCTTGTCCTTCTTCCATTGCCATTTGCATTAAATCTCGACGCTCAATTAAGGCATAGCCTGGCATCACACTGTTGAGCAGTTTCCGCCTTGATTCTCCATTCAAGTCTTCTGATGGGATAATATGCACAGTCGGTTTGCTTAGCGAAAGAATATCGCCCCCCGCTAACTTCATACTCATAATCACTTGATGAAAAACGTCTAAAATAGGTGAGTTTTCGGGAATACCTTCACCTCTATCATTGACACCCACTTCATATTTTATCAGCAGTGAAACATCTAAGTGACAACGCGCTTCTTCAATAAATGCAGAGCGGCTACCATCGCTATTTAACGGGTTACCCGTACCAATAATCGAATTAACAAAATCATTAGGTCCGCGATGAGTCTGTAAATCACACGCATGACTAATCACGGCGATTGAATCGAACACAATGTTTAATGAGCCATCATCTCTTAGCTTGCGCTCTAACGCATGCATAAAACCCAACCATGCCGTCATTGCCGGAAAACCAATGGTATAAGGGCTAGAGAGAGCATTGGCATTGTGAACTTTAAGGTGCGGAAGCTTGAGAATATACGTTGAAGTCATCGTAAAAGCGCCTTATTGGTTGCGATAACGTCTTTAATGGCATCAAATTCGTCATTTCCTAACTTGATGGCTTTTTTCCCCATCACTTTTTCGTAGTGCTGCATAAAACATTGGGTAACAGAGAAAATAATCTCCGATAGCCAGACATCCGAGTCTTCCCTTGCTTGGTTCGGGAATAACCAAATTTGTTGTTCTTTGAGAAGTGCCGTTGGCAGCCGTGCTTCATTTTTTTCGAACTCTCTACGCACTTCCCACATCACCACCAGAATATAATCCATATAGGCTTGAATACGTCTATCACGGTATTCCACAAAGCGGCTATTGCGCTGTTCTTTCGGCAACGATATCAACCCGTGAAACGCTTCTAATGTTTCTTTTATTTGCCAAGGATTTAACGTTTCTGTGAAAAAATTGCGGGTTGGATAACGGCGTCCACGCTGTTGTACTGTCGGCGGTAAAGACGCTAACAAATGTGCTTTACCCGCATTTTGGTTATTCAGAACAGAGATATTCTGCGGCTTAGTGCCCCCATAGCCAATGGTCGTGATATCGTAAATTTCTTTGTACCCCACTTCGCTATATGCGCCTTTTTTCTTTAACTCTCGCAGCGCTTTGGTCTGCTCAGAAAAACGTATTTTGTCAATGCGTTGTCTGAGTTCAAAAACTAACCCCGATGGGGTTAATGGAGACAGTAAATGATATTCAATGTCTTCTTGCCAAACAGGGAAATAGACTTGTTTGATCTTCGAACTGGTGACGTCAGTATCGTCGCTGGATACCATCGCCAAAAAACCATCTCGGAGTGTTTGATATGCCTCATCACCTTGTTCTAAGATCGCTTTAGCTATACTGGTTTCACTCTGAATATGAGCCAGTAACGTTTTGTTATCTTGCAGCTCAAGGGTCAAAAACTTGTATACATCGAGTGCCGCTGCATTCCCCAGAGCATCCGTTTCAACCGCTAAATTACCCGAACGAAGAAACCCATCTGGACGCCGTTCTGTCTGTGCTACGACCGCAGTCACATAACCATTTTTATTCTTTCTGGAGCTGGGATGACTGAACGTACAAGGATGAGTAGATAACGAAATTTGCCCTGCACGTTTTGCCGCATTGGGTAACCACTGAGCCAAGGAAAACAGTGCATCACACTCGTGCTGTAACGCCTGTATTTCACCCTCACTCATGGATGCCTTTATATTCTTTTTAAGCCAGCCGTCTTTACGTTCTGTAAAAAAAGCCGTTATTGCTGGATCTAACATATTCAATGGTCCTTGTGACTTAAATTTTTACACGGAAACGTTAAATGTACTGATCCCAAACTGGTCATTGTAGTAAGACCGACTATTTTCATGAATTATAATGCTAATTTCACCATACTTTTTAGAAAGTTGCTCAAGTGATTCATATTCACTCTCTCGATTTTCTAATGATTGTTGATAATTTCGGTCTAACCATAATTTCTGTTTTAATGGCTCGTTCAATTCTTGAAGCTCAATTCCACATTTTTTATCCATTGTTACCCAGCCGTCGTCTTTATCATACAGACAAAAATTCAATTTATTCTTAGCGGATATCACTAACAATAAACGCACTTCTGGCAAGCTTTCCCTGAATTTAGCAAACTGTTGAGAAAGAGCGGTCATTCCCCAAGCGTCACGCGTAAATCCCCATAATGTATGGGGCGTATTTTGAACTGCGGATGCGCGTTGAGAGAATAAACGTGAGTTTGTCATTCTTTTCTGCTGTGTCTCTGTAGAATTGCCCATTAACCGCTCAATAGACGCATGTTCCAAACACGCTAAATTGGTTTTTTGCAGGCTTTTCCAGTTTTCCATTCGCTGAATACGAGAGGTAGCATCAACGGACTTGAGTAACTGTTGCTCATCCACCAATTCACGTAAGTCATGAGTGGCTAATTGAAGGTTTACTTCTTTATTCTCATAACCCGGGCGAGAAAACACATCTTTAGGATCATTTTCATTCTCATTAAAGCCTTTCCAGTTATATTGCAAAAGCGCCATATTTGGCTCGGTAATTTCGCCGTCACGATGTCGCCGAACGCGCCCTGCCATTTGGATAACCGACCGATAGGATGATGGCTCAACCACCACCCAATCAAAATCATGATCCCGCCCTACTTCTTCAACGGGTGTCGCGACCAGAATAAAAATAAGATGCTTAGCTTTTGTTTGTTGATGCACATTATCTAAGTGCTGGCGAATAATCAGATTAGTAAAAGCATCAGGCTGTTCACCTGTTTTTTCTTTACGCTTTAATACCGCATCAAGGTGCTGTTCTTGCTCATGACGCAGCAATAAAACTTGCTGGCTATGATAAGCCATCGTGCGGATTTCAATTTCTTCATCCCACTCACAAGACAAAAGGTGGTGAGTAAGTTCAACGCAAAACGCAATATTCGCGGTACGGACTACCCCAAAAGAGACGTGCAAACCCGTTTGGTTATCCTCGCAGTGATGTTTTTGATGTAAATCGACAACCGCTTGCTGAATAACCTGAAAATAGGTTTTCTTCGGTTCACTACTTTGCCCTTTAACTATCGATGCAATATAGGCTTTTCGACGGCTAACCAGTTGCATTAAATTCTTAATACGTTTGCGGATAAACGCGTTATGGTATTGCTGATAAAGCGATAGCGTCGCTTCCGTGTCATCCGCATTAAGCGTGGCAATTTGGCATGCCTGCGTGCATTTGTCTTTTTTCGGGTTGTACCGCCCTTCATCAACCCAAGTACACCCTATCTGTAACGATTTTTGGTGACTAAGTGCATGAATCTGCCAGCCTTGTTGATACGCTTTAAAATAAAACAACGCCAATGTTGGCGGAATTGTCGCGGACGAAATCATCACTTTGCGACCCAGTAACCCAGCAAGGTAAATTAACCGTCCGATAGCAATCGAATCTTTATCCACAAAATCATCAATTTCATCAATCACGAGATCAGAGGACATTAAACGCAAGTAAGGTAAAATATAGCGTCCACCGCGAATGGTTTCTGTCGCACCGATAATATGGTCAATCGTACAGGCTAAAACTGGGGCATAGAGTAGCGCTCTATCTTTTGGGCGAGTCAAGACAGTCGAAAGCTCATCTTCTGGCAAGCTACCTTGCCAGCTTGCATCCGACCAATTTAGTTCAAGTTCTTCCTCACCAAACAAACTTTCTTGTGACTCCGAGCCTAACTCCGTCAGCGGTTGCTCTTTTTCAATATCACTCTGTTTATCCAATCCTTCTTTGTGTAACGCTAATACTGCCTTTGAACCAATTAACACCGCTAAATTGTCGTCTTTTATACCTAAACGGTCGCGATATTCATCACCCGTTTGCAACGTTAATGTTCGAAGACCTAGCGCCAAAATAAACCGCATGCTGTGTTTATCTTCCGATAACGCCTGCATGATTTTGGCGTTGGCAGTGGTTTTTCCGCAGCCTGTACTGGCGATGTTAACCACAAAATACCCTTGGGTTTTATCCTGTTGTTCATCACGATACTGATAAAGCGAATTAACCACATCCTCTTGCCAACTAAATTTGCCAGAGGCGTTTTTGTCATGTTTAAGTTCGTTAATATCCCGAGCGAGAGGCGGTTCCGACTCAAAAAAAGGTAAGTACTCCGTGATATTAGAAGCAACATTTGCAACGTTAACTAAGTGCTCATCAAGCTTCTGCTTGTACTCTACACGTTCACCAACACGCTGGGTGTTCGCATATAGCGGAATATCGGATTGCCAATCGGGGTCTGCCTCTTTTGAGGAGTAGTTGTGATCCCCCAGCATCAAACACAAGCGAGCATGCTGGGCGATTAAACGCCAACAGCCATTTCCCATGGCTTCGTTCAGCAACGGTAATTGATGCTTTAAGTGCTCTGCCGCTCGGCTAACTGCTTGTCGCCACACTAAAGATTGGTTCAATAAGCCTTGTGGAAATTCAAAACACTGTTCAACCCGCTGTTCATATTCATTTTCATTAAAACCATTTTGATAGCCCCATTTTGGATCAATGGTATCGAGTAGCGCCGGTAAGGAATGACAGGCTTTATCCGCAAATTCATATTTATTTTCCGCAAAAGGCAAACGATGGTGCGAAACAATCAACCAAGTCAGCAGAGATGCAGCATCAGGAAGTGCATTCAAGGGTTTCAGAGATTCTTTATGCTCTTTTACCCATATTTGTAATTGGTGTTCATCCCACGTAGATAAAATAAGTGCATCAAGCCAACTTTCATCATTTTTAGGTTCATTTCGGCTTTTAACCAGCGCGTTAAATAGCAAACACGATATCCATTCGTGGCGTAATGGGTCGCCCTTAAAGTGATTTTTTGATTCTGGGTTTAATTTATCTTGAAATAACTGAGAGGCTTTTCCCCAATCGTGAAGTAAAGCGGCAAGGCGGGCAAACCCATTGATTAACGGTAGGTATTTCCAACTATTTTCTAGCTCACTACCCAATAACGATTTTTCGGTTCGATTTACAGGGACATACCCTTGCTGGTTAAATTTATTTTTCTGACCGACTACCCACAATAACTGGCTTCGCGATCGAGAGCGTATCCAATGACAGCTTACTGCCGTATTACGGCTAGCGCTTCTGCGTAACATTTTTTGAACTGTTAATAATCCCTCTTGGGTGATCAACGTTTGCCAAGTGTTATCACCGATGCGATTGGCAAACGCATCTAAAACACGTCGAGTTCTTTTGAGTGCATGTTTTTCACATTGAGAAACAAACGTTACCATCATGCTTGATGTTCCTTCGGCGGTATTACACCTTGTTGCAGTGCGAGTTCTTTTACGGTATCAAACATAAAATCCAATGCATGGTGATCGATAAATGACTGCAATATTTGCTGGCGGAACTCTTGTTCCGTTGCCTCTTCCCGCCCGCAAATAAACGCCCAAGGGAGCACAATGGCATCTTTGATTAAATCCGCTATATCAAAAATTAATGCGCCTCGCCGTGTTTTACCGTGCATCACAGCAAAACCATGTGGAATACCAAGCACCCATAGGCAACTTGCTGCTAAACCGTAAGCCAAATAATTACCGTGATTTAAAAATGCGTTGGTTTTATCGGAAGATTGATGCTGACGGGAAAAATTTTTGTGTTGTGTATTGTTAGCCGCGTATTTATAGAGTGCTTTAGTGAGTTGGGCTTCCGTTAAGAGTAATTCTTGCGTGTCATTCGCAGCATCTGTACGTGTATGAAATGCCTGCAAAGAGGATTGAATAATATCTTGCTTGAAAATAAACCCTTCATTTTGCAGTTCTCTCGAGCCCTGCCATACAGTTTGTAAGTATTGAATGCGTGATTGTTGTAGACTTTTCGCAGCGGATAATCGTTTAGCATCATCAAACCAAAAACTGAGCCAGCCTTGCAGATATTCCGTCGGACGATATTCACTTTGTGGTGTAAACCATTCGACTTCTGTCGCCATATAAAGTGGTGTTCCACCGCCACCACAAAAGCCAACTAATACCCCCGCTTGCGATAACATACGCATTGCTGCTTGAGTGACCGAAGTTCCCGTTCCCAAAAGTAAAACGGTGGTATTCGCAATAGGAATATTGAAATACAAGTTTTCATTTTTCGCTTCCGTAAAATAGAGAACTCGCCCATCTTTTTGCATCACTCGGCAATGCTCGAGGTAATACATGTTGGCACGTTTTGAGTGCAAAATAGTTTTTAAATCTGATGAGGAAAAGTCATCCATGCCAATATTCCTTTGCTTAAAATAATAATTTTTTTGAATCATTTATTTCATTTAAGTCTGTCTCTCATATCAATACAAGCTTTAAAAAAATTGAAGGTTCATTTTGCGAGATGCTTCGCAATCCTTCTATTACCTACCTTAATGAGTTGCTACCCTATAAACTTGTGATTAATAGTTTAAGAAAAATAATAGTGACTTATCGATTTTTAAACTGCCTGTACGGCAGTGAACGCTGTCGCCTCTGCAAGCACTTTCTCACCATATTTCTAAGCTGCCTGTACGGCAGTGAACGGATGCGATAGACATCATACAGTATTGCCGGATTTCTAAGCTGCCTATACGGCAGTGGACAAGAAGCTATGACGAAATTTTACAAACAGTTTTTTCTAAGCTGCCTGTATGGCAGTGAACAAAGACTTGTGATTTAAAAGAGGCTGCGTTGATTTCTAAGCTGCCTGTATGGCAGTGAACGCGGTATAGCGCTTCTCTAATTTCTTCCGTAATTTCTAAGCTGCCTGTATGGCAGTGAACACTTTTCGTCTATTTCTTTTAGTTTTTCTTTGTTTCTAAGCTGCCTGTATGGCAGTGAACGTTTTAGCTGCTATAAAAAGAGAGAGCATGGATTTCTAAGCTGCCTGTATGGCAGTGAACAATTGAACAACAAAGAAATGCCCCAGATATCGTTTCTAAGCTGCCTGTATGGCAGTGAACACGTTAATCGTGAATGACCACAATCTGAAAAATTTCTAAGCTGCCTGTATGGCAGTGAACATAGAATTCAAGAATTAGCTGAGTTTAATAATCTTTCTAAGCTGCCTGTATGGCAGTGAACGTCTCGGAATGTCCGTCGAGCATTTTTTTAACATTTCTAAGCTGCCTGTATGGCAGTGAACTATTAAACCACAGGATTTTCTTTGGTATGCCAATTTCTAAGCTGCCTGTATGGCAGTGAACTTGTGTGGCTGTCAATGGCTCGTGAGGTATACTTTCTAAGCTGCCTGTATGGCAGTGAACATTACAACATACCTTGTGGTGTAGGCTGATATTTTCTAAGCTGCCTGTATGGCAGTGAACATCATCCTATAGGCGTTCCCTATAACCTGTCATTTCTAAGCTGCCTGTATGGCAGTGAACCTGCGAGATTGTGCATGATGGTTTTCTGTGGGTTTCTAAGCTGCCTGTATGGCAGTGAACTCATTAACTCTGCGCCTAACGGATTACGGTCTTTTCTAAGCTGCCTGTATGGCAGTGAACCGATGCAAATCCAGTGAGTGCAATCGGTGATATTTCTAAGCTGCCTGTATGGCAGTGAACAAATCGCAGGCGGCATTGCTGGCATGGCTGGTTTTTCTAAGCTGCCTGTATGGCAGTGAACACCACCCGGTGAATGAATATGAAGATTAATGTTTTCTAAGCTGCCTGTATGGCAGTGAACTAACGGTTTCAGGCTGTTCAGTAACGGTTTCATTTCTAAGCTGCCTGTATGGCAGTGAACAATACACATCATGAAATCGTAAAAGTCATCATTTTCTAAGCTGCCTGTATGGCAGTGAACCAAGCCTGATGTTGTTCTGTCTGAGTTCACTGTTTCTAAGCTGCCTGTATGGCAGTGAACCAATTTCATGCGTAAGTTTAGAGCGCCGAAAGTTTCTAAGCTGCCTGTATGGCAGTGAACAATAAGCAAATGTATGCTGTTGGCGGAAGCAATTTCTAAGCTGCCTGTATGGCAGTGAACATACCCTTGCACAATCTCGCCGATACTAACCGTTTCTAAGCTGCCTGTATGGCAGTGAACTTCAGCCGTTCCCGCCAGTTTTTTGGCTATATTTTCTAAGCTGCCTGTATGGCAGTGAACTATAAATTATCAGGAATAAAATAAATCACAACAGGCGGTTAGCGCCAAAAGACTGAAAATACCCTTTATTTTAGAGCGTATAATAACCTGTTGTTTATTAGACGATTTTTTAAATAGCAAAAAATAAAGGTCAAATACATCATCCAATCGACACGATAAACTATACGCACAAAATGAAATTCAGCAATGGTGAAAGAGAAATAAACCTATAGATAAAGGTACTCAGAAATGTACAGAGCGAAAAAATAGCAAGGAAGAAATAGAACAATCATAACGAAAGGAATCAAGAAAACCCCGCACCCGATACACATGCCACTGCTACAGGGTGCGGTAAAAATCAATTAACGGCCGCCAAATAATGACATGCTGTTCAGATCTTTAAAAATATCTTGAGAAGCTTGGAACATCGCCTTCTCTTTATAATAATCCGTTGTGGTCGCTGTCCAGTTCGTCTCTAACAACTCACTTTTACGCGCCGCATTCTGGATAGAACGGGTATCCGCTAAGAAATCAAGTTTATCAATCTCTTGCAGCTGTAAACCTTGTTTCGCTTCGATATTGGAGATTTGATCCAATGCCGCTTTAATGCCACGGTTAGCCGTGTCCATACCCGCTTGCGCTCTGTCTAAATCCGCTTGCGGTGCATTTTCTTGTGGAATGCCCAGCGCTTTGATGCCTTCGTTCAATGCTTTAAATACATTGACCATACCCGTACCATCGGTTTCAAACACTTGTGCGCCCGTGAAATAGGTAGTCATTTCACGCTCACTCGCGACATTCTGAGTGATTGGCTTATCGCCACCGTGGTACAGCACTTCACCATCCGCATCAATTTCAAATGGTGGCTTATCAGATTTAAAGCCCGCAAAAATATAGCGACCATTACCGTCGGTGGTATTGCCCAGCGCAACTAATTGCTCTTTCAGGCCAGTCAGTTGCTCTGCTAGTGAATTGCGGTCTTTATCACTCAAAGCGCCTTGGTTAGAAGCTTGAATGATGGTGGTATCGATTTGCGTCGTGACATCCGTCATTTGCGTCAGGATGCTCATTTGCAACGTCATACCGGTTTTCGCAAAACCGCGGCTGGTCACATATTGTTGGTTGCGGTTTTCAGACTGGTTAATACGCACCGCTTGAGATGATGCCTGCGGGTCATCTGAAGGCTTGTTTACACGCTGCCCTGAAGCTAATTGACTACCCGCCTCCATCCAACGAGATTGAGCGCCATTCATGTCCTGTAAGCGTTGGTGGAAAATCATATTCGTACTTAAACGCATCGCTTAAATCCTTATTAAATTCTGATTAAAACCCAGTGTTTTTGATCACTCAAAACGCCATCAATTAGAACGCACGCATTAATGCATTAAATAAATCATCAACCGTCTTTAATACCTGAGCATTGGCGTTAAAGAATTGCTGGATTTTTTGCATCTGAATGCTCTCTTCATTCATGTTAACCCCCGAAATTTCTTGCTCTTGGCGATAGAAACTTTCGGTCATTTTGTTCTGGGTTTCAGAATCAATTTGCGCTTGCTTAGTACGACTTCCCACATCATTGACTAATGTTGCGTAGAAATCAGAGAACGTCGAGCCACCATCAATCAGTTTTTGGTCTTGCAGCTTAACTAACTCTTTAATATTTTCGTTGTCACCCGGGCCACCATCTTTACTGCCTGCTTTTGCAAACTGCGAAGACTCGGTTACCAGCGTTGACATCCCGTTAACCACTCCATTCATCGGTTTAACGACGAAAGTGTCTCCTTGTGCAGGAGAATTGGTCGTGATTTTGAGTTCAATACCTTCAAATTTCAGTGAACCTGGAGTGCTAGTATCAACTTTAACGTCAACGCCATCCGGTAAACGGGTTACATTCCATTTGCCACCATCAAAACGCATTTCATAGTTTTTGCCCGTCACTTGAGAAACATCGCTGTAACTCAAATCAAAGTCAGTTTTACCGGTATTGAAGGTGTTGCTGACCACAGAGCCTTTACCAATCGCGAAAAAGTCTTTGCCAGTTTCGCCATTAGAATCAAAACCTTTTTGATGAATTTCATTAAATTTAGTCGCGAAAACTAACGCTAATTTATTGATTTTTTGATAAGCAGGGTCGAGCACTTCTTGGCGTGAACGTAAAATACCGCTCAATTCACCGCCTTTGAATGCTTCGTCAGGGATTTCACGAACTTGGTCATTTGCCCCCACAAAACCAATGCTAAAACGGCTGTCATCTTTTGAGGATGGCACTGCTTCTAAATGGTTAGCTTTTTCGCCAGTAACCAGTGGTAGCCCGTTGGCAAAGGTCACGTTATAGTTGCCATTTTGTTCGATAACTTTAACGCCAATCAACGAGTTAACTTCATTCACTAAGCGGTCACGCACATCCAGCAGGTCGTTAGGCTCTGAACCACTGACGGAGCGCACACGTGCAATTTGTTGGTTTAATCCCGCAATTTTTTCTGCGTAGATGTTGATATCTTTCACCTTATTTTCAATTTGGCGGTTGATATCACGTTCCATCTCTTGCAGTTGTTTATCTGCTTCTTTGAATTGAGAAACTAGCGCGTTGGATTGCCCTAAGAAAACGTCAAGCAGCGTTTTGTCGCTCGCGTCACTGCTAGCTGTATCCAGCGCTGTAAAAAAGCTACCGATGCTACCAGACAAGTCTTCGACATTGTTTGTCAGTAGGTCATCCACTTTGTTGCAGTTTTTCACATACGCTTCGAAATCACCGCTACGCGCGCGGGATTGGCTGTATTGCGCATTAACAAATTCATCAAACTCACGGCGAACATGGCTGAAATAGGTGCCGTTACCAAAATAACCATTAGGTGTCATCGTACCGGGATTCTCCCCGAAAACAGCACTTTGGCGGTGATAGTAACCTACGCCAGCGTTCGCTAAGTTGTTAGAAATAACACTTAACCCGCCTTGCGCAGCGTTCACACCACTGAGCGCATTATTCATTACATTGTTCAGCATAAGCTTTTCCTATTCTTGGGACTGAGCGCTTTGATTGGCTGACTCAATCTCAGCGCTAGCCACTCAAAATTTTTCACTTATTTATTTATCGGAAAATTGGCGCAAATGTTTAGCGCAAACTTTGATTTATTAAGATGCTTTAAAAGATATCGTTTAAGTCGATGTTATAAGCTTGAATCGCCCGTGACGCCGAGGTATTCGCCACACTGCCCGAACCACGAATCTGGTTAATTAACGTGATCAATTTGTCTGAATATCCAGGGTCGGTCGCATACCCTGCTTTATGGAGGCGACGTGCTGCAATTTCTGGGGTTGCGGCGTGTTTAACATCTTTATAGCGAGGATTTTCCGTTAACAGGCTGATATAGTCGGAAATCGCCTCTTCATAGGAGCCATACACCCGGAAATCATCGCGCATTTTGATGGTTTTACCGTTGATCACTTCCGTGGTCATAATATTCGTGACCGGTCCTTGCCAATTTTTACCCGCTTTAATACCAAATAAGTTATGGCTGGTTTTACCTTCCGCAGTCAGAATTTCTCGTTTTCCCCAACCACTTTCTAATGCCGCTTGCGCCAGAATTAAGAAATGGGAAATACCACTTTTTTCACTGGCATTTTTAGCAGGCTCAATCAATTGATTGATAAAATTGCTGCTATTGAGTGATAAGGATTTGATTTGCTTAAAAGTTGATGCCAGTGCATCCCCCATAGCAGGGGCGAATCGTCGTACCATTTGCTCTAACGCGAACGGTGGCAACGATTGCAGATCCTGCTCATTGAGTGGCATAAAAGCGCCTTGTGCGGGTGAGCTTGGTGATTGGTCACGGGTCAGTTGCTGATACATCATTTCCCCAAAACCAAGCCCTTTTTGGGCAAGGTCTTGAGCAATTTGTTGGTCATACATACTGGTCATCATGCGCGTTTGGTCGCTGGAAAACATGCCATCCTGCGGTAATGCAGAACGCATGCTTTTGAGCATCATTTCCACGAATGTTGCTTCCAGTTGCTGCGTCACTTGACGCAGCCCTTGTTCCGGCGATTTGTTTAACTCGCCTTTTAAACTGGTTAACGACTGGACATCATACGCAGCCCCTTGTAATAACTGCATATCGCTCATTAGATGATCTCCAGTTTCGCACGTAGGCAGCCCGCACTTTCCATCGCTTGCAAGATAGACATTAAATCTGTTGGCGTTGCCCCTAAGGTATTGAGCGCCTGGATAACTTGGTTAAGTTGAACGCTTGCATTCACTTTTTGCAGCGCCCCACCTTGCTCTTTCACGCCAATATTGGTGTTACGAGTGACCACCGTTTGTCCGCCAGCAAATGGCGTATTGGGTTGGTTAACTTGGGTTTGACGGTCAACTGTCACAGCTAAGCTGCCATGCGCGACCGCACAACTATCCAACGTCACACTGCGGTTGATCACCACAGAGCCGGTGCGTGAATTCAGAATAACTTTGGCTTCTGCCATCGGCGTACGTACGTTCAGCTCTTGAACTCGCGATAAAAAGCGGACTTGGTCTGTGTTATTTGCAGGAACGAGTAATTGAACAGTTCGCGAATCTAATGCGCGCGCAGAACCCATTCCACCCAGACGGTTAATCGCATCTGAAATGTCTTGTGCTAATGCGAAGCTGTCTTCATTAAGTTGCAGGTTGATAGCACCACTTTGACCAAAGCTACTGGCCAGTTCGCGTTCAATGGTTGCACCATCAGTAATACGTCCACCATTAAGTTGGTTGACTTTGACGCTGCTTCCGCCTGCACTAGCCCCTGCACCACCCACTAAAACGTTACCTTGCGCCATCGCATAAATTTGCCCATCAACCCCTTTTAATGGCGTCATCAGCAAGGTACCACCACGTAAACTTTTTGCGTTCCCCATCGAGGAAACAACCACATCCACCGATTGACCAGAGCGACCAAATGGCGGCATTTTTGCCGTGACCATGACCGCTGCGACGTTTTTCAGCTGCATGTTGGTGCCCGGTGGAACAGTGATGCCCATCTGGGACAGCATGTTATTTAAGCTTTGAGTGGTAAATGGGGTTTGCATGGTTTGGTCACCCGTTCCATCCAATCCGACCACTAAACCATAACCAATTAATGGGTTATCTCTCACCCCTTGCACCGTGGTGAGATCTTTAATTCGTTCGCTGTAGGCAGGAGCAACAAATAGGCTCCCGAAAAGGCAAACAAATGAAATGAGAACGAATAATTTGTTTTTCATTGATTTTTCTCGGCTATTAGCTGACGGATATTCACTTAGTAAGGGGATACATTTAAGAAAAAGCGCTGTAGCCACCCCATTGTTTGGGACTCGTTGATATAGCCATCACCAACGTATTCAATCCGAGCATCAGCCACTTGCGTGGAACTTACATTGTTATCTGCGCCAATCGTGCGCGGGTTCACCACGCCGGAGAAACGAATAGATTCCGTTCCCTGATTAATCGCAATGCGTTTTTCACCCACGACATGTAAATTGCCATTTGCTAATAACTGGTCAACGGTCACGGTAATTGTGCCTTTAAAGGTATTATTGGCATTTGCGCCACCTTTGCCGTTAAAGTCGCTGTTTCCTTTCACATCAATTTCTGTGTTGCTACCGCCTAACCAACCTTGCATAAACCCAGGCAGAATCGCTGCCAAGAATCCGGTTTTTCCGCTACGGTTTGCATTTGCAGACGAGTTTTTACTCGCACTCACGTTTTCTTGTAAGTTGATCGTTAAGATATCGCCAACATTACGAGGCCTTCTGTCTTCAAATAGCGGCTGGTAGCCGTAGTAAGCAGGTTGAGCACTCTGAAAAATAGCACCGTTAGGAGCGGGTGCTGTGGGTGCAGTCGGTACTGCACTGGTTTGTGTGTCCACCAGCGGGCGTGGCTTAATATGTGCACAGCCATTTAATGTGACCGCAACTGCCGCAACCAAACAGACGGATTTCGTGGTCTGTAACACTGTTTTTCTCCGCTTAGGAACAATACCGTTTTCAATCATCATGCGACTCTTTTGCTACTGGATACCTTTGTCATCACGAAAGGCAGTTCACGATGTTATTCATGAACTGCCATCCTTACTTACAGCTGTGTCAGACGTTGCAGCATTTGGTCTGATGCAGAAACTGCTTTGCTGTTAATTTCGTATGCACGTTGAGTTTGGATCATGTTCACCAACTCTTCAGCAACGTTAACGTTTGAGGTTTCTAACATGCCTTGATACAGCAAGCCTGCACCGTTGGTGCCCGGAGCACTCTCATTCGGTGCACCTGAACTTGCGGTTTCCATGTACAGGTTTTCACCCATGCTTTCTAAGCCAGCATCGTTAATAAAAGTGGTTAACGTGATTTGACCGATTTGCTGTGGTTGGTTGTCTCCATACACGGTGACTGAAACCGTACCATCGCGGGCAATACTCAAGCTGTTGGCATTTTCTGGGATCATGATCGCCGGAACCACTTGATAGCCACTCGATGTCACTAACTGGCCATCTTGGTTACGCTGAAGCGCACCATCACGGGTGTAAGCATCGGTACCATCAGGCATCTGAACGTGTAAAAAACCTTGACCTTTAATGGCGATATCCGTGGTCGTCCCGGTTTTGTTCAAGTTACCTTGGCTATGAATACGTACTGTCGCCACTGGGCGCGCACCGGTACCCATTTGTAAACCTGATGGTAATGAGGTTTGTTCTGAACTCATCGCCCCCGGTTGACGGATGTTTTGGTACAGTAAATCTTCAAATACCGCACGTTGGCGTTTAAAACCGTTGGTGCTGACGTTTGCCAAGTTATTGGAAATTACGTCTAGGTTAGTTTGTTGAGCATCAAGCCCTGTTTTTGCAATCCATAAAGAGCGGATCATAGTCATTCCTTACTAACAATTGCCGTCCAGCGGCTAGCTGTTAGTGATTAGCTGATCGTAAGTAGTTGATTGGCACGCTGCGCATTTTCGTCTGCGCTGTGGATCACTTTCATTTGCATTTCAAAATGGCGAGCATTGGCAATCATGGAGACCATGGCTTCAGCGGCATTGACGTTACTGCCCTCAATCACCCCAGAAGTCACGACAGCACGCTCGCTCATCGGTAATCCCTCTCCATTCGCTGCTTGCGCCTGAGGGGATAAATGGAATAATCCATCTTCACCACGGACTAAGTCTTGCGGCTGCGCTTCAACCACTTTGAGGCGGCCAATCTGTCCCAACATGGTTGGTGGATCGGTTGCCAGCAACGCGGTAATGGTGCCATCGTTACCGATAGTTAATTCCGCATTCGGTGGCACGTTAATAGCACCGCCATCACCTTGTAACACGCGCTCACCAATCATCAATTCACCGTCTGGCGAAATTTGAATGTTACCGTTGCGGGTATACGCTTCAGTGCCATCGCCTAAAGCGACTGCCAAAAAGTGTTTATCATTCAACGCAACATCCATCGGTCTACCGGTATAGTTCAGTTGACCTTGGCTCATATCCGCACCGGGTGTTGATGCGACAACTAACGTACGCGTCTGCTCGGTATCACCATGAATAGGCACTGCACGCATCGCTGACAGCTGAGCTTTAAAACCCGCCGTTGAAACGTTCGCAATGTTATTCGACACAATACTTTGGTTTTCAAGCGCATGACGCGCCCCGCCCATTGCGGTATAAATGACATGATCCATCGCCAGCCTCTAGGATTAACGTAAGTTAACCAGTGTTTGTAACATCTGGTCTTGGGTCTTAATGGTTTGGGCGTTGGACTGATAGTTACGCTGCATCACAATCATGCTGATCAGTTCTTGGCTCATATCCACGTTGGACGATTCCAGCGCACCACTGGTTAATTTACCGAATTGACCTACACCCGGAACGCCATCCATTGGGTTACCAGAAGCATTTGATGCAGCCCAGACGTTACCACCTTGGGAAACTAAACCATTCGGGTTAGCAAATGCGGATAATGCAATTTGACCCACAACGCGTTTTTGTTGGTTGGAGTAGTTAGCAACAATCAGACCGTTATCTTCGATTTTGAAGGTGGTGTATTCACCCGCAGGGTAGCCGTTAACATCAATAGCACTGACTGAAGATTCGCTCACTTTTTGTTGACGGGTTTTGCCCAAATCAACTTGTAGAGTACCATCATTCGCACCATTTAAGCCTTTGAATGGGAAAGCAAACGTTGTTGGTAATTGAACCGTAGTATCTGGGTCACCAGGGTTTGGGCCTTTGACAACTTTTTCAGTCATTAGCTTACCGTTACCGTCAAATTCTAGCTCCCCCAGCTTTTCAGCTTTAGTTTCACTAGAATCTTTAGCGTATGCACTCCATTTGTTATCTGCATCCTTCACAAAATAAACAGAAATTTCATGGGTGTTACCTTGGCTGTCATAAGCTGTCATGGTAGTGCTGAAGTTATAGGTCGCGATATCATCAGGCTTGTTTGGATCAAAAGGCTTATCTTTAACTTTATCTTCTGAGTTCAAGTTAATCGTTAACTTAGCTAAATCAGATTGCTTCGCATCCATCATATCCGTTGGGATATTCATGCCAGCCGGAACACCACCACTTTGTACTGTGATATTGCCTTTCTCATCCACGCTTGCCGGATATCCAGTCACTACCATGCCTTGGTTGTTGACTAAGTTACCGCTTTTATCACGCAGGAATTGACCGTCACGGCTGTAATAAACATCACCGTTTTGGTCTTGAACACGGAAAAAACCGTTACCGGAAATCGCAACGTCGGTTGCTCTATCAGTACGGGTAATTGGACCATCTTTGAAGTTTTGAGTGACGGCTGCAACGTTAACACCTAGCCCAACACCAGAACCGGCAAACATATCAGCAAACGAGGTTGTCGCCCCTTTAAAACCGTTAGTTGCGGAGTTGGCAATGTTGTTACCAATAGAGTCTAGCCCCGCTGATGCTGCATTTAAGCCACTGACTGCTTGTGAAAAAGACATATTTTCTCCATAAATATTCGGGGAATAAAAGTTTGGGGAATAAAATTAAGATGCGGGATACACTTTAAAAATGCTGCTTAGTGGCACACTTTGCCCTATTCCAACATCCAGTAATGGTGCATCTGAGCCAGGTGTGACACCATTGACACGGGTATAACCGAGTTTGGTGACCTCAATTTCAGACCCCATCCTGACGGCTTTCACATCAAAGAAATATTTACCTTTCGGATCGGCAACCACGTTGCCGTTGTTATCGCGACCATCCCATGCCATATCGTAAATATCGGGTTTCACTTCTGAGTCATAGGTGATGGTGCGGACTACGGTACGGTTTTTGTCTCGAATGGTAATTTCAACGCTATCGGCCATCTTCGGTAGGAAGAAACCAAATGGCGATGAAATGTAATCGGTTTGCGGCTCTTCAGTGCCTTCTCCGCCTTCACTACCTTCTGTTGCGCCAAAATTACTGAGCCCAAAATTAGATGGGCTATTCGCGCTAATCACATCATCAGGTAACGGGTTAGCCGGCTTAGCCACATTGCTATTTTCGCCGTTGCTCTCTTTTTTCAGTGGCGCAAGCACAATTTCATTGCGCGGGATAAGCACCCCCTTGCCCACTAGTTGCGTCGCCTGTAATGACTGTCCAGACCCAATTTGTTGCGAAATTCCGGTAACGCTATCGCTGAGTTTATTCATACTCTCAAGCGTGGCTATCTGCGCCAATTGCCCCGTTAAATCCGCGTTATCCATTGGTTTGGTCGGATCTTGGTTCTGCATTTGCGTGACAATCATGGTTAAAAATGTGTCACGCATATCATCACTTTGACTTTTCTTTGGAATGTTACTCGCTGCAGCTGCAGGTCCAGCAACTGTGTTATCCAAAGAATCATTCATTGAGGCAGAAATTCCCATTGCGCGTCTCCGTTACTGACCTAGCGTTAAGGTTTTCTGTAGCAATGTTTTAGCGGTATTCATGACTTCTAAGTTGGCTTGATAGCTACGCGATGCGGAGATGGTGTTGATCATTTCACCCACGGTATCGACGTTAGGCATCTTCACATAGCCCTTTTCATCTGCAAGAGGATGACCGGGCTTGTATTCCATACGCGGGGGAGCGGGATCTTCGATTAATTCACTCACACGAACGCCACCGACTTGGTTACGACCTTGTGGTGCCATTTGAAAAACCACTTGCTTCGCGCGGTATGGTTCACCATCAGGACCCACCACACTTTCTGCGTTCGCCATGTTACTCGCACTAACGTTTAAACGCTGAGATTGCGCGGTTAATGCAGAAGAGGAGATATCAAAAATACTGAGTAAACCCATAACCCTTACCCTTGTTGTAGAACGGCCAACATACTTTTGACTTGGCTATTGATGAATGTAAGATCGGCTTGATATTTCAATGTGTTATCAGCAAATTGGCTGCGTTCAACATCCATATCAACCGTATTTCCATCCATTGAAGTTTGATAAGGCACGCGATATTTCAGATCCAGTGCAGCAGGCTTCATATCATGACCTTCAATATGTCCTTTGGCTGTCACTGCCAGTGAAATACCCTTTCCTTTCACCACGCCTTTATCCATCGCTTGTTGTAATTGACGATTAAAATCAATATCACGCGCTTGATAACCGGGGGTATCCGCATTGGCGATGTTAGAAGCCAAAACAGTCTGTCTTGCTTCTCTTATGGACAAAGCCCGTTGCTGAAAAGCAAAGGTGGCATCTAATTTATCAATCATGGTTTCCTCAATGGATTTCAGTTAATTCCTAATCGATTTAGACGAAAATTAAGAATCTTTTAATTGCAGTTTTTATAAACGCAAAGTTTGAATATAGAAATTCGATGCTCATATTAGCTGGCAGATAAAAAATCTAATGGCGAGATAAAGGCAAAATAATTGACCTATTTGCCTCATTCATTATTGACGATGTAGGTAAACTTCAAGGGTGAAAAGGTATTGGATGAAAAAGGAAATGGGATGATAAAAACTATTTTTTCAATTAAATATATTTTAATTATCAGTATATTAAACCTATTTTCTTTTTCTGTGCAAGCATCTCTTCCACAAGATATTGACCAGTATTTCCGTAAAATTCATGGAAAACAAAATAGCGTTTCAATTGAAATAAAAACCCCAATTGATAAATGGCCAAATTGTGATAAGCCGCAAATTGGCTTACCCAGTGGGGGTCGTAATATGGGGAATATCTCATTGCCAGTGCAGTGCGATAAGAAAAAACAGTATTTACAGCTGACGGTGAATGTCACCGGGCAATATTATGTTGCTACCCGCAATATTCAGCGGGGAGAAACCATTGAATTTGTAGATATTGGCACCAAAAAAGGGCTTATTCATCAATTGCCATCTGGGGCATCTACCGACAAAATGGCACTGCGTGGTACGTTAGCCCTTCGCAATATTACTGCTGGGCAGACGTTTACTCGCTCAATGGTTAGGCGCCCTTGGGCTATTAAAGCGGGTCAAACCGTGTATGTATTTGCTACTGGCAATAACTTTTCCGTTAAGTATGAAGGCCGAGCCATTAATAATGCTGCGATGGGTGAGAATATTCGGGTTCGACTCATCAATGGGCAAGTGGTCAATGGTGAAGCTCAAGAAAATGGCAGTGTTCAAGTGGCGCTTAACTAGCTTAATTTAAAATTAAATCATCAAGTTATAGCGTGATAATTTTCTGTTTTTGAAGCGAATTACAGGTATAATTTTTGCAATTCGTCTGAAGTAGTTAAATATGCAGTTAATTATCATGATTTACATCGCGATTTAAGTAAAATTACTTATCTCGCTGGTAATTTGAAAACTAACCGAATATTAAAGGTTCACTAATATCTGCCGATAACCTTCTATATCAAAAATATCGGGAACAGGAAAAATACTATGGCTATTGAGCAAACATCTGCAATCTCTGCCTTGACTCAGGTCACCACTCGTGACCCACAGGAAACCGCTGCGCTAGTGCGTGAGAAAAAAGTCTCCGCTAACGAGACGGTCAAAGAGAGTACTTTCGCACCGAGTGAATTACAAAAGAAATTACTTCAGCCTCAAGCTTCTGATATTGATGTGACTAAAGTTGAAAAAATCAAACAAGCCATTAAAGACGGCACGTTAACTATGGATGCAGGTAAAATCGCTGATGGCATTTTACGTGATGCGCACGAATGCATGCTTTCTATGAAATAAACTGAACGACTATGAACGACGAATTATTACTCCTATTAGAACAGCAGCTTGGTCATTTGCAGTCACTGGAAATTGTGATGAAAAATGAAGAGCTATTACTGGGTTACCATCGTGTACCACCTTCTCCATTTCAGGAAACAACGGAGCAAAAGCGTTTTTTAGTTGCCGCTATCAGTCATGGCGAGAACCACCGTTTACGACTGGAAGAGCAAGCAAAAATCGTTGCGCCGTATGAAGGTAACCCAGCGCTTAGCCACACTTGGAATACAATTAAAGACCTGACGGCTCAGCTAAAAGATTTAAATTATCGTAATCACCAAATGCTTCAACTGCATATTGAGCTGAATGCACAACGTCTAAATTTTGTGAAAAAGCATAATAATCAGTCAACTTACGGTGCTGACGGCTTAGAATCTAAACGCCCTGCGTTAGGAAAGAAAATTTCAATTTAGATTTCTGGCTAAACCTATTTTCCTCACCCCCTATTTTTATCTGGTTAAATGATCAGAGTCTTTTTGGTTTATTAAACTCAGCCTTTTGGCCGATTAAATTTCGCTTTTCTTGCTTTTATTCTCACCTCAATACATTTCACAACCTCTCCATCTGTAACCCCGATTTTTTCTAGTCCTTTAACAAATTCCAATAATTCCTTCAATGTGTCTGTTATGTTATTTACACTATGATTATGTATAGATATCGATGCACTTTAATGATTAATATCTAGCATTTTTTGGCTCATATTCGTAAGACTTGATGCCGTTCGCACCATTCGGTTTAAAGTCCGCAAAGACCTTAACGGTGCTTTTGTATAAAACTAACGCGCAAGAAAATAGGCAGTGAGTGAGGAGTTATGACGCTCATCTCACTACACTGCCTATTGTGATATTTATTTGTGTTTCGTTAACTTGAAATCAATCGACTGTTTATGACCCGCTGATCATTGATGTCATTCTAATCTTACGGTGATCTGACATTTCTAAATTGGACATCACCACTAACTGCGGCAAGCTACGACGCAGGAAGCGGGATAAAATCAGTCTCAGTGCATGATTCACTAACAGCACCGTTGGTGCGCCCATGGCTTCTTGATGCCCCACCGCCTCTTCAGCTTGAGTTTGAATAAACTGGGCTAAATTTGGCTCTAAACCACCACCATTCTTCGCAGCTTGTAGCAGGATTTGCTCCAACTTCGCATCCAACCCAATCACTTGAATCTCTTCAGCGCTACCAAACCATTGCTGGGTAATAGCACGTCCTAGAGCAATACGCACCTGAGAAGTGAGGTAATCGGTATCTTTTTGTTCACCATTTTCACCCGCCATTTCAGCCAGCGTCTCAATAATGGTACGCATGTCGCGGATGACCACATCTTCCATGAGTAGGTTTTGTAAAACGCGGTGCAAGATGGTCAGAGAAATGGTGTCTGGGATCAGGTCATCCGCCAGTTTTGGCATCTCTTTTTTCACGCGGTCATACAACATTTGGGCTTCTTGACGACCAAAAAGCGTGCTCGAGTATTGCAGTAAGATTTGATTGAAGTGCGTTGCTACCGCGGTACTTGCGGAAACAACGGTATAACCTTGAATTTGAGCTTGTTCGCGCAAGTCATCGTCAATCCATACTGCAGGTAGACCAAATGCAGGCTCTTTAGTCATATCCCCTTGTAAGGTTCCCGCCGCATTGCCTGGGTCAATCGCTAAGTTGCGTCCTGGTTGAGCTTCTCCGCGCCCCACCTCAGCCCCTTTGATAAGAATGCGATATTCACATGGGGATAATTCTAGATTGTCGCAAATATGCACTACTGGAGGTAAGTATCCAACTTCCTGAGCAAATTTCTTACGTAGCCCACGAAGTCGACCCAATAGCTCCCCTTGCTGATCGTTATCAACCAGCGGAATTAGGCGATAACCGACTTCCATTGCCAGTAAATCTTCTAACTGCACATCATCCCATGTGGCTTCGACCACTTTATTGGCCTCTTGGAAATGTTGCGCTTGGCTATCATCCATCGTTTTTTCTGGATTGCGAGCACGTTTTACCAGATACCACCCTAATGCAGCCAATGCCGCGGTGAACAGTAGGAAAACAAAGTTAGGCATCCCCGGAATAAGACCAATCAACCCTAATACCCCAGCACTGAGCCACATCACGCGCGGGTTATTAAACAGTTGAGTGACCATCTGCTCACCAACATCTTCATCAGTTGCAACGCGAGTGACGATAACCCCCGCTGCTGTCGAGATAATCAATGCTGGAATTTGAGCGACTAGACCATCACCGATGGTTAATAAGGTATAAGCGCTCGTTGCATCACCGAGGGTCATATGGTGCTGTCCTACACCGATAATCAAACCACCGATGACATTTATCACCATGATCATAATTCCGGCGACGGCATCACCACGGACGAATTTACTCGCACCGTCCATTGAACCGTAAAAATCGGCTTCTTGGGTCACTTCTGCTCGGCGTTTTTTCGCTTCATCATCATTGATAATACCGGCGTTTAAATCAGCATCGATGGCCATTTGCTTACCCGGCATTCCATCAAGCACAAAGCGAGCGCCTACTTCGGCGATACGCCCCGCACCCTTGGTGATAACCATAAAGTTAATCAGAACCAAGATAATGAAAACGACAATACCAATGGCAAAGTTACCGCCAACCAAGAAGTGACCAAAGGCTTCGACAACGCGCCCTGCGGCATCCGGTCCAGTATGACCATCTAGCAGAATGATACGCGTTGAAGCGATATTCAAAGATAGGCGCAATAAGGTTGCGAACAGCAAAATGGTGGGGAATGCGGCAAAATCCAATGTCCGTTTGGTGAACATCGCCACTAACAGCACCATAATGGACAGCGCGATGTTAAAGGTGAATAGTAAATCCAGCAGGAATGCCGGTAATGGCAGAACCATCATCGACAGAATCAGTAATATCAGCACGGGTCCAGCGAGGATTTGCCACTGAGTTCCTTGTAAATTTTTCGGCAATTTTAAAAGTGTAGCCAAATTAGCCATCGCGATTGTTATCTCCAGCAAAATCCAGCGTCGGTGGCACTGGTAAATTTTTCGGTTTCTTTGGTTTCAGGCCACCTTCACGACGCCAGCGGCGTAATTGGTAAACCCATGCTAAAACTTCTGCTACCGCTGCATACAGCGCAACAGGGATACTTTGTCCAATCTCCGCATGGCGATATAACGCACGCGCGAGCGGTGGAGCTTCAAGCTGTAAAATACGGTGCTCTGCACCAATTTCTTTAATACGTTGGGCAATAACCCCCGCGCCTTTTGCCAAGACTTTCGGCGCCCCCATTTTTTTATCGTCATATTTTAGGGCGACAGCGTAGTGAGTCGGGTTGGTGACAATCACATCCGCACTGGGTACATCTGCCATCATTCGGTTACGCGCAATCGCTCGTTGTTGCTGACGAATTTTGGCTTTAATGTGAGGATCGCCCTCTTGTTGCTTAAATTCGTCTTTAATTTCTTGGCGGCTCATCCGTAACTTTTTCAAGTGAGAGCGAAATTGATAAAACACATCAAATGCCACCATTGGGATTAATAGAAAAACAATTAAATAACCTGCAAAAATCACCTTCTCGAGTGCGTTTGCCAACGCCGTTGTCGGTGGTTCCATCACCAAATGGAGTAACGATGGCCAACTTTGCCAGAGAAATATGGACGCGCCTAACCCCACAAACAGTGATTTTAATATTGCCTTAAACAATTCAGATAAGGCATTCATGGAGAAAATTCGCTTTAATCCCTTGATTAGATTTAATTTTTTCAAATCAAACTTAATCAATTTGCTATTAAATAACAATCCACCCACCAATGACGATGCAGAGATCCCCACCAGCGCTAACCCCCCAATGATTGGAAATAGCGCAAATAACGCCTCACTAACTACCCTCCCCAAATAACTGAGCATCAACCCGGTGTTTTGCAGATAATGACCGTCAAAGATAAATCCTTGGCGCATGATTTGTCGTAGCTGGTTTGCCAAATGCCCGCCACTTAGCCACAGCAAACTGACTCCAGCCAACATCATCATGAGGGAGCTTAATTCTTTGGAGCGAACAATTTGCCCGTCATCTTTCGCTTTCTGCTTTTTATGGGGCGTGGGTTCTTCTGTTTTTTCTACATCACTTTCGTCGGACACGTGACTTCCAAAAAATTAGGCTATACGCATAGTCGCTATAGCATGACAGAGTGTAAAAAAATCAATGGTGGAAAATAGACGTACTTCGCAGGGGTTTTTTGGCTATTGAGCAATATGACAACAACTTTGCGAAGCGCTTCGCAAAGAGGTAAATGAAAGGTAAAAAGAAAGAAAGTCAAAAAAGATGACCTAAAAAATCACGTCCTATAATACCCACTCCGTAAAATGGGGTATATTGATAACATCAATGTAAAATACTCTATTTATAGCAGGTGATATTCGTTATGGCTCTGATCCCTAAAAACTATGCTCGCTTAGAAAGTGGGTACCGTGAAAAAGCACTTAAAATTTATCCATGGATATGCGGGCGCTGCACGCGGGAATTCGTTTATTCGAATCTGAGAGAATTAACCGTTCATCATATCGATCATGACCATACCAATAACCCTGAAGATGGGAGTAATTGGGAGTTATTGTGTCTCTTCTGTCACGATCATGAACATTCTAAGTATACAGAAGCCGACCAGTATGGAACGAATGTGGTTGCGGGTGAAGATGCACAAAAAGATGTGGGTGAAGCCACTTATAACCCATTTGCCGATTTAAAAGCGATGCTAGATAAAAAGAAATAATCGCATCCGCATTTTGTTCTCGCAGGTTTGAAATGCTATTCAAGCCTGCGTTTCTTCCGACTGTTAGCCTTGCATTTCCAGCCTTCGTCTCTCTATTCCAGCATTATAGTTTCATTTTTCGGCGCGCTATCCAGCCATTTATCAGAAATTGCATCTTATTGCACACCCTCTACGAAGAGCTAACCAACTATCCTTATCTTTTGGATGTACAAAGTGACATTATTGATGACCTAACAACACGCCTTATCATTCCATTATTTGATACACGTCATCTGCAAGCTGCCCTGCCGATTCGACTTAACCCAATTATTGATATTGAAGGGCAACCCTTTGTACTGATGACTCATTTGATGTCAGCCATCTCTAAATCCATGCTAGGAAAAGAGATTATTTGCATTGAGTACCAAAGAGATAAAATCAAAAGTGCGATAGACCTACTGGTCGATGGGTTTTGATTAAAAATCGCGAATAAAATAATGATGCACAACTACCCTAAATAATTTGAGCCATAGCAAGAAGGCAAACTCAGCCAATAACGCTATAGCTCAAAATATCACGAAGAAGCGAACGAATTAGAAACCTAATTCATCTAACAGATCATCCACCTGCGACTGTGATGCCATCACATTCACACCTTCTTTATTAATCTGAGGACCATTGAGCAGGCTTTCACTTTGAGTCTTCACGCGCATTTCTGGTGGTGTATTTTCCATCAGCAACGCTAATAGCTGTTTCTCTGCTTCTTCAACCACTTCCATCATTTTTTTGACGACTTGACCCGTTAAGTCTTGGAAGTCTTGCGCCATCATGATTTCTAGTAATTCAGCTTTAGTCACTTCGCTATCTTGGATAACTTGTCCCAAAAATGCTTGAGTGGAGCCGCGTAACGCTTCGGAGACTTCACCGGATGCCACTTCTTCCCACTGTTGCTGCAACGCAATCGCATTTTTGTTCATTTCCACTTGCAGCGGTTTGATAACATCAATGCCGTTGAGTGTTTTTTCTGCCGCTTGGGCTGTCATTTGGGCAATATAACGCAGGCGATCTTTACCGTCTGGAATACTTGCTACTGCCTGCTGAACACTTTTCTCAAGACCCAACTCACGCATACTTTCACGTAAGGTTCTCATCAGAGTTCCAATGCGTGTAATGACGTGTTTTAGATCTTCGTTGCCAGTGCCACTACGGCTGCCATTCATTGCTACTTGTTCAATCATCACTGTCTCCTTTACCGCCCGCGATTATTGCAGCCCCATTTTTTCAAATACTTTATTTAATTTTTCTTCGAGGATAGCGGCGGTAAACGGTTTCACAACATAGCCGCTTGCACCAGCTTGTGCTGCCGCAATGATGTTTTCTTTTTTCGCTTCTGCGGTCACCATTAAGACAGGGATATGTTTTAGTGCATCATCACCACGAATGGTTTTAAGTAACTCTAAACCATCCATGTTTGGCATATTCCAGTCTGCAACCACAAAATCAATATTCCCAGCACGGATTTTTTCGAGGGCATCAACGCCATCTTCCGCTTCTTCAATTTTGTTAAAACCAAGTTCTTTTAATAAGTTACGGACGATGCGACGCATAGTAGAAAAGTCATCGACAACCAGAAAACTCAGATCTTTAGCGGCCATAACCACTCCTTCAAAAATACAATGATAAAAAACTGCCACCACTACACGGTAACAGTAGAAAGTTTTGTTAATACGCTTGGCGCGATTTTTAGCAAGTCGAGTACTTCATCCGCTGCGTTCATTTCAATTGCTGCACGAGGCATGCCGAATACCACGCAACTACTCTCGTTCTGGGCATAAGTGAAAGCCCCTTGTTGACGCAGGTTGAGTAGGCCTTTGGCACCATCCATTCCCATCCCCGTCAACAAAATACCAATACATTTACGTCCGACATGCTTAGCGACTGAGTCAAATAGCACATCAACGGAAGGACGATGGCGGTTAACCGGATCGCTCTGCTCCAACACCACTTGGTAGCCTTTACCTTTATCGGCAATCAGCATATGTGAATCACCCGGCGCGATATACGCACAGCCTTTTTGTAAAACTTCGTTGTGCTCTGCCTCTTTAACCGTGAGTGCACACAGTTTATTTAAACGTTCAGCAAAAGAGCGGGTGAAGCCTGCAGGCATATGCTGAGTGATCACCACAGGAGGGCACTCTCTAGGCAGCATCTCTAAAAATTGACGGATTGCTTCTGTTCCACCGGTTGATGCGCCCACTGCTATCACGCGGTTGTTGCACACGTATGGCGTCAGAGGTTTAGCTAGAGTCGTCGGCTCTGCGACTTTTTTCTCTGTTCGAGCAAAACGGTTACGCTGCGACATTTTAGACATCGCCGCTGCGCGAATTTTTTCACCGATCATATCGCGATAACTCATCATGGTTTCGCGAATACCAATTTGTGGCTTTGTCACAAAATCCACAGCGCCCAGCTCTAAAGCCTTTAATGTCACTTCAGAACCTTTAGAGGTTAATGTGGATACCATGACGACCGGAATTGGATGTAGCCGCATCAATTTTTCTAAGAAATCAATCCCATCCATTCTCGGCATTTCAACATCGAGGGTAATAACATCTGGCTCCAGTTGCTTAATCAAATCCCGAGCAACATACGGATCTGGCGCCGTGTCGACCACTTCCATATCAGAGTGACTGTTGATAATTTCACGCATCAATTGGCGCATTAGTGCAGAGTCATCGACGCACAATACTTTTATTTTTTTCATTGTTCTCTCCTCGCCGACGCTAAGCTGTAGACAGTCTGCCCATTGATCACGAACTGTTTTGTCAATTGCGAAATATTTTCAGAGTGACCAATAAACAATAAGCCATCCGGCTTGAGCAGTGGCGCAAAGCGCTCTAGCAGTTTTATCTGCATTTCCTTGTCAAAATAAATCATGACGTTACGACAAAAAATCGCATCGAAGCGATGTTGTAATTGCCAATCGCCTTCAGTCAGGTTTAAGTAACGAAACTCAATCATGTTGCTAAGAGCGGGTTTTACGCGAGCAAACCCTTCGTATTCACCCACCCCTTTCATGAAGTAGCGCTGCCGTTGGAGTGCTGTCAGGGTTTTGAGCTCTTCGATTCGATAGATCCCTTGCTTCGCTTTCTCTAATACTTCCGTGTCAATATCACTGGCAACAACCTTGGCATTGATGGCGTTAGCTCCCAGAACATCACTCACTGTCATGGCGATAGAATAAGGTTCTTCCCCTGTCGAAGAGGCCGAACACCAAATATTGATATTGCTATTTCGGCGGCTTTTTAAAAAATCCGTCAATGTCGCAAAGTGGTGAGGCTCTCGAAAGAATGCCGTTAAGTTTGTGGTCAGTGCATTGATGAATGCTTGCCATTCCGCATTCAACGGTTCACGTTCTAACATTAGTAAGTAGTCAGAAAAATTGTCGATATTACAGTCACGTAAACGCTTTAATAAGCGGTTATAGACCATATTTTTCTTATTCATCGTAAGGACTATTCCAGACTTTTTATGAATAAATCGACAAACCCGACCAAACTCGTCATCAGTCAAAGGTTCTATCTGTGGTACTAATAGCATCGTACTTGTCGTCCTATTCAATAAAAACCGGCGAGGCAGCCGAAAGTGGCTGCCTAACTATCATCGTCTAACTTGTGAATTGTCTAGCTAACCGTCTCACCCCAACTCACGTTATCTAGATTGAGACTTCATTATTCACGCTATTGCGTGGATACCCATTACCGTCTAACTCGGGTGGATTGTTCTGGTAATTCGAAAAACTCCACTGTCTCGACCAGATTATTGGCTTGGTCTTCAAGTGCCGCTGTTGCACTCGTTGATTGCTCTACTAATGCGGCGTTTTGTTGTGTAACAGAATCCATTTGGGTTACCGCAATCGCGACTTGCTCAATACCTCGGCTCTGTTCATTCGATGCAGACGCAATGTTGCCCATCAATTCGGTCACCTGATTAACGGCGGCAACCAATTCATTCATAGTTTGACCTGCTTCATTCACCAACTGAGAACCTTGGTTCACGCGTCCAACCGATTCGTCAATCAAGCCTTTAATCTCTTTCGCCGCTTCAGCGCTTCGCTGTGCTAATGCGCGAACTTCACCTGCAACTACCGAGAATCCACGACCTTGCTCACCCGCACGCGCCGCTTCTACTGCTGCATTCAATGCAAGAATATTGGTCTGGAAAGCGATGCCATCAATAACACTGATAATGGCGCTAATTTTCTGAGAGCTGTTCGAAATTGCAGTCATGGTGTCAATCACACCTTCCGTGATTTCACCGCCTTTGGTCGCCGTACGCGATGCACTTACTGCAAGTTCACTAGCTTGACGGGCGTTATCCGCGTTTTGTTTCACCGTCGCCGTTAATTCTTCCATGCTCGCCGCCGTCTCTTCTAACGAGGCAGCCTGCTGTTCTGTTCTTGATGATAAATTATTATTCCCTAAAGCAATCTCACGAATACCCGTATACATTTGGTCTGTATTAGAACGAATAGAGGTGACGGTTTTTGCCAGTGACTGCTGCATGACTTTTAATTTTTCGAATACATCACCGATTTCATCACGGAAATTAATTTCAATATTCTGATTTAGTTTCCCTTCCGCAACGTGCATAAAGTGTTCACTCATGCTGTTTAATGGTGAAATGACTTTACGTTTTAACCATAGGTGTACAACGGCAATCACACCGAAAATAATGACAATCACGGTGAAGAATGAGCCCCATGCAAATTGGTTATAAAATCTTGCATCCGCAATAGAAGCGTTGCTTTCGTCGTTTAAAACAGAGAGGTAGTTATTAATAACACTGATTAATTCATCTTGGTTTTGTTGTGCTGGCAGATTGATATAAGCTGCAACATCGTTGTTATCAAGATTGCCTTTCAATGCATTTAATGTGACGACAAAGGCATTATATTTCTCTTCCAATACCGCTAAGTTTTCTTTTTCGCTTAGTACTGGCTGAGTTTTGAATTCGTTATACGATTTGTTAGCTGAAACTAAGTAGTTATCGAAAACAACACGGGTTTCTTCGATTAATGGGACGTGGTCGCCCACTTTCATCAATAAGGCAATTTGGGTCAGGCTATTACGCGCCTGCATTAAGTTTTTACTAGTCTCTTCCAGTAATGCGCGTTTCTTAGAACCCATATCGATTCTTTCTAGCGCTTTTAATTCGCTGTTAACGATACCGACAGAGACGCCGCTTGAGGTTAACTGCATGCCACAAAATAAAATCAGGAGTAAGTATAAGCTCACTGAAATTCGGATATTCTTTCCTAACATATTTAATCCCCTACTTATGCCAGCCAAAAGTTTGGCCCTTTTTTAATTATCGAGCTTAAACATATAAAAGCGCTGCGAGAGAAACTCTCACAGCGCTCGAACAGATTTACCCTTAAAAGGTTTCCCAGTTATCGTCATCTTTATGATTTTTCGATGCGATTTTGGATAAATCTGGTGTTTTAACAATATTAGATACTGTTCTTGGTGCAGGTTGTGCGTTGCGTACTTTTGCTTGATCCATTGCAGGTAAACGGAAAATGGAGATCAACTGAGAAAGCTTAGCGACTTGCTCTTCCAGTACATTTGCAGCAACAGCGGATTGCTCAACGAGTGAGGCGTTTTGCTGAGTCACTTTGTCCATCTCTTCCACGGCAATACTCACTTGAGCAATACCTTTGCTCTGCTCATCAGACGCGGTTGCGATGTGCGTCATGATGTCAGTAACACGTGTGACTGAGTCGACAATTTTTGTCATTGTTTCACCAGCATCTTCTGCTTGGCGAGCCCCGACGTCTGTTCTAGAAACAGAGTCTTCAATCAAGCCTTTGATCTCTTTTGCTGCATCTGCACTGCGTTGAGCAAGGCTACGAACTTCATCGGCAACCACCGCAAATCCACGACCATGTTCACCAGCACGCGCGGCTTCAACGGCAGCGTTCAGTGCAAGAATATTGGTTTGGAAAGCAATGCTGTCGATAACAGCGGTAATATCAGAGATTTTTTGTGAGCTATCGGCGATGTTACGCATGGTATGAACCACGTTAGACACCACTTTGCCGCCTTCTTTTGCAATAACAGAAGTTTGGCTTGCAAACTCACTGGCTTGATGAGCATATTCCGTGTTTTGCTTAACGGTTGCTGTCAGCTCACTCATGCTAGCAGACGTCTCTTCTAAGCAAGCCACTTGCTGCTCAGTACGTGAAGATAAGTCATTATTACCCGCTGCGATTTCAGTGGTACCTTGATAGATAGTTTCACTACCATCCAGTACACCACGAACCGTATTGATCAGCTCTTGTTGCATGTGCTGGGCACCACGTGCTAGCTCACCAATTTCGTTGTTCGCTGAGGTATCAATTTTTGGTGTTAAATCCCCTGAAGCGAACACTTTAATGCGCTCGATCAGTGTATTTAATGGCTCAGTAATCCCTTTACGTACATAGCGATAGCTAATCACGCTGATCACCGCTAACAGTACCGATAAAATAACCAGTAAATATAGAGATTGACGGTAATTGGATTCTGCATTCACCACTTCATTTTCAAAATCTGAAGAAATTTCACCAAAATAGAGGCCAAACTGCTCTTCAAATTTGGCTTGTAGCCCTGAGGTTCTATGCGCATAGAAGCCGTTTAAGTCCCCCTTCTCTGCATATTCCGCCAATTTGGTTAATGCAACACGGTAATCCTCATAGGATTTCAGTAAGTTATCAAATAACCCCTTATCCACATCTGCATTTGCCATCAACTTTCTGTAGCTGTCATACGCTTCATCGGCGGCTTTAAATTTACCTTTCGCTGAAGCAATAAGATCCGCAGCAGAAGCATCATCTTTAATGCTTAACTCTTCTAATAAATACGCGTTAATGGAGCGGTTTAAATCAGAACGAGCTTGCAATAAGTTGACCCAGCTTTGAGTCAGAACGAGTCTTTGGCGTTGGAGAGAATTCAAATAATTAATACTGTCGCTGTTATCCCCGAGTTTGGTAAACATCAAACCACTCGATACCAGCTGCAATAAAATAAATACAAAAATAACGGACAAAAGTCCTGATACGATTTTAATTCGACTGTACATGGTGTTTTACTAACATAGTGTTGTTGTAGTTTGGATATCGGACAGTTGCTCAAAAACTTTAGTTAATCACTTACCATTTTTGAGCAAATTATCAGCGGATTTAACTGCGCATTATTCCGCGATGTTGTCGATTAACGCCATTTCTTCGCTGGTCAATAACTTTTCAATATCAACCAAAATCAACATGCGCTCCCCCACAGTACCTAACCCTGTTAGATACTGAGTCGATAACGTCACAGCGAAATCTGGCGGCGGTGCAATTTGTTCTTCATGTAGAACTAGCACATCAGAAACACCATCAACCACAATTCCAACAACGCGATCTTTTAAGTTCACAACAATGACGACGGTATTGTCGTTGTAGACCACATTTTCATGGGAAAACTTAATGCGCAGATCGATGATCGGAATAATCACGCCACGCAGGTTGGTGACGCCTTTAATAAAGTCAGGGGTGTTCGCAATCCGTGTCACTTGCTCATAACCGCGGATTTCTTGCACTTTTAAAATTTCGATGCCGTACTCTTCTTCACCAAGCGTAAAAATGAGGTAGCCTTCGCCATTCTTTTCTTCTTCAAGCTTATTTAAATCGTCATCTAACATAGACATGGTATATAACCTCTATTTAGTGCATTACTGGTTGAGAAACAGTCTGTTTCTTATTAATCAAAATGTTATTGTTCATTCTCTGCAATTCTGCGACGTCTAAAATCAGCGAAACAGAACCATCACCCATGATGGTGGCAGCCGAAATTCCCGGAATTTTGCGATAATTACTTTCGATGTTTTTCACCACGACCTGCTGCTGCCCTACCAGCTTGTCAACCAATAAAGCAAAGCGATGCCCCGCATTTTGGATGATCAGCGCAATACTATTGGCGAGATTTGGTTCGGCGTTTTCGATAGAAAAGACGTGATGCAATTCGACCAGTGGTAAATATTCACCGCGAACGAGCAGCATTTTTTCTTCACCTGCGAGGCGATAGATATCCTCTGGACGTGGCTGTAATGTGCTAATAATCGCGCTAAGTGGCACGATAAACACATCGTCAGAGACTTTGACTGACATACCGTCAAGAATGGCTAAGGTTAATGGCAGTAAAATACGAATGATGGTGCCTTTACCTTCCGTGAAACCGATTTGAATGCGCCCACCCATGTCTTGAATGTTTCGTTTAACCACGTCCATTCCGACACCACGGCCCGATACATCAGTCACAACTTCGGCGGTTGAGAAGCCTGGCGCCATGATCAACATCGCAACTTCGTCATTGGTCATGCCATCGTGAACATTAATGCCTTGAGAGCGAGCTTTAGCCAGAATTCGTTCGCGGTTTAGCCCGGCTCCATCATCGCGTACTTCGATGCAAATATTGCCGCTTTGATGCGCCGCAGACAGCGTCAATGTTCCCGCTTCAGGCTTACCATTTGCCAAACGAACTTCTGGTTTTTCAATACCATGATCGAGACTGTTACGGACAAGGTGATTGAGTGGATCGACGATGCGTTCGATAAGGCTCTTGTCTAATTCAGTTGAGCTACCTTCCACTTTCAATTCGATTTTCTTACCCAGTTTAGAGGCAATATCGCGCACCATACGTGGGAAGCGACTGAAGACATAATCCATCGGCATCATACGAATAGACATGACTGACTCTTGTAGAGCCCGTGAGTTACGCTCTAATTGAACGATAGAACTGAGTAAATCTGCATATTCGTTTTGGTCAACTTGTTGGCTATGCTGAGTTAGCATTGACTGGATGATCACCAGTTCGCCCACTAAGTTGATCAGTTGGTCAACTTTTTCAACGGCAACACGGATGCTGCTTGAATCCCCTTTGGGCTTCGCTGCAACTGCTTTTTTAGCGGCAGCGGATGATGGTACAGATGATGGTGCTGGCGCTGTAACAAGTGCCGGTGCCGCAACCGCCACTTTAGGCGATTCAACTGGCTCGGTTGGTGTTTCAACCATTGCCGCCAACTCTTCCACCGTTGCTTCCAGTTCTTCGAGAGTTGCAGCAACTTTACTTTTCTGGTTGCTACCTTGTGTTGCACGCTGGCACTCTTCAAAACTGATTTCGCTATGCTGGATTTGAGACTCATCCACGACGAAACACAGCACGCCACAGATATCGTCGATATCCGTATTGGTTCCTAGCCACGCTTTTAAGCTAGAATCACTTTTTTCAGAGCCAAACAAGCTACCGAATAAGCCTAATTCATCTGCTAATACATCCACTTCCGTTGATTTCAGACCGTTCAACGTAATGATGAAATAGTGAGAGAATTCGTTATTTGTCAATGCGGCATGAGTTTGCATCGCGGTTTCTGAGGAAGACTCATCCGTCGCAGCATCGTCATCTACAACACTGTCATCCACAACATCGTCAGTCTCTTTGGTACTCGCGTTAACAATCGCTGCAACCTCTTCCGAGCCGATCTCGCTGACATCATGTTCAATGCTTTTGAGCACATCACAAATGCGTTTGAATGTCTCATCATCCGGTAATGAGTCATTTTTATAGGCATCCAATTGGGACACCATCACATCTTTTGCATCTAAGAAAACGTCAATAATATCTGGCGTTAATGTCAGCTCATCGTGACGTGCCTTATCGAGCAAGTTTTCTAAGGTATGTGTGGTATTTTGCAGATGAGTGAAACCAAAGGTTGCCGCCCCACCTTTAATTGAGTGGGCACTGCGGAATATGGCATTGAGCTGCTCGCTATCTGGGTCAATAGGATCAAGCTCAAGCAAATGCTGTTCCATATCCCTAAGCAACTCATCGGCTTCATCGAAAAATGTTTGATAAAACTCGGTAATATCCATGCTTTTTATCCAATTTCGCTTAAGTTTCACTTAACACTGACTGCCGGATAAATCCGGCAGTAGTGAGATTCGGGTGATTATGGTTTTTATCATCACTGTTTATCGGGTGACTTTGTCACCTTCACAGTCACGACATCACTGTTTGCCGGTATTGGCACATCTTGTGGGCCTTTTTTCAGCACATCGTTAATCGGTGTTGCGCCATCGTATTCATGTAAAATTTGATTTGTTTCATCTTCATTCAATACGATGATGCTGATCCGCCGGTTGACGGGTGCTAAGCCGTTTTCTTTGTCTAAATGGATGGACGAGGCCATTCCTACTACGCGTAAAACTTTGCGCTCATCCATTCCCCCCATGATCAGCTCACGGCGAGAAGCGTTGGCTCTATCGGATGAGAGTTCCCAGTTGCTGTAATAGGCTTCGCTGGCATACGGCAAGTCATCCGTATGTCCAGAAATACTAATGCGATTCGGAACATCATTGAGTAGTGGTGCAATCGCGCGCAGAATATCGCGCATGTAAGGTTCAACGATGGCAGAGCCTACTTTAAACATAGGGCGATTGGCGCTATCTACGATTTGAATTCGTAAACCATCGTTGATCATGTCAATCAACAAATGGGGTTTTAATTCATTCAAACGAGGGTCTTGTAAAATCGCTTGCTCTAGATTTTCTTTTAATTTTTCAAAGCGATAATTTGCATCACCGGAAATGATGTTATTTGGCTCTGGCATTACATCACCATCACGAAAAATCGGATCTTTTCCACCGCCGGGAATGGGGTTAGTGGCATCTCCGCTTTTCGTTCCTGGATTGATGGCAGTACTGAGCGGAGTACGAAAATACTCCGCTATCTTGGTTAATTCTTGAGGACTGGAGATGGAGATCAGCCACATAACCAGAAAGAATGCCATCATCGCAGTCATAAAATCAGCGTATGCAATTTTCCATGCACCGCCATGGGCGTGCTGCTGATGACCGCCTTTTTTCTTAACACGAATAATTTGAGGGCCATTGGCTGCCATTAGCGATTACTCCTCAGTGGTTTCTGTTGCGCGATTACCGACTTTGACTTCGCGGACTTTATCTTCCAGCTCAAGGAATGATGGTCTATCGACGCTAAATAAGACTTTACGACCAAACTCAACCGCAATTTGAGGCGCATACCCTTGCAACGAAGAGAGGAAAGTAACTTTAATGCACTCCATCATTTTTAATTGTTCGCTACTGCGCTGACGAATCAAACTAGCCAGTGGTAAAACAAAACCATAAGCCACTAAAATACCGAGGAAAGTTCCTACCATTGCATGTGCAATCAAGGCGCCCAATTCACCCGCAGGTCGGTCTGCAGCTGCTAGCGCATTTACCACCCCTAGAACGGCCGCCACGATCCCAAACGCAGGCATGGATTCGCCCACCATGTTCAAACCGGATGCTGGTACTTCGTTTTCTTGACGGAATGTTTCTAGCTCTTCATCCATTAATGCTTCGATTTCATGCGCTTGCAGGTTACTCGTCACCATTAAACGTAAATAATCCACGATAAACATCATGGCAGTTTGATCTTTGATAATGCGAGGATACTGAGAGAAAATCTCACTCTCTTGCGGATTTTCAATATCTTTTTCGAGTGCAAGTAGGCCTTGTTGGCGAGATTTATTCAAAAGCTGAAATAACAAAGCCATTAAGTCCATTGACATGGCTTTGTTGTAAGAAGAGCGACGGAAGAGTCTTGGTAATACTTTGCATAATGCAACGATGGCTTTACCACTGTTACCCACAACAAATGCGCCTAAACCAGCCCCCAAAATAATGACAAACTCAGCTGGTTGGTACAGCGCGCCAAGATGACCACCGACCATGACATAGCCACCGATAACGGCAGCTGTAACAATGATATATCCGATGAGTATTAACACAGTATTCCCTTTCACTCCGTTGGTTAACAGATGGCAGTCAAAGGGAATATGAGGAAGGACAGGCAATGAAATTGCCTGTAAACCAAATTAATCCAATTACATTACCGCTTTGGTAATGCCATCTTGTCGATATTCCGTAATATCGGCGAGATGCTCGGAAAGTTTACGTTTTTTTATTGCTCGTGATGGAGGCTGGCACAAGCTGCACGTAAAGCTATTTTCAGGAATGTGGGCATAGGTGATAAATGAACCACTACAGCAATTGCAATCGGAGCTTTGCAACATACCACTTTCCACAAAACGAACTAATGTCCACGCTCGGGTTAATGCCAAAATTGGCTCATCTCCTGCATTAGGTGAACACTGCTCTAGGTAGAGTCGATAGGCTTTGAGAATAGCATCAACCCCTTCGCATTGACCGGTTTGCAGTAAAAATTGATAGGCGTTATAGAACATGGATGAGTGAATATTTTGTTCCCATGTCATGAACCAATCTGTTGAGAAAGGGAGCATCCCTTTTGGTGGTGGGCAGCCTCTGAGCTCTTTGTATAAACGCACTAGACGTCCACGACTAATTTGAGTTTCGCTTTCTAACATTTGGAGACGAGCCCCAAGAGAAATCAATTCCATTGCCAAACGAATATCATTAGCTTCCTTGACAATACTTTTTTCAGCTACGCTACTCATCTTTTTCTCGCTATATCTGAATCGGACTCATTATGCGTTTGCAATAATCGAGTCGATAGAAGGATACCCGTATGAATTTGTTGCAATTCATCGACTCGAGATTCTCGGGTAAGTTTTTCAATGATGTCACTATTTTCAAATCTAAACTGGCAGATTAGCTGATTTGTTTCCGCTAATTTAACCAATTGAGGTAATGAAAGTTCTGCTAAAGTGTTTGCCATTGAATCTGAAATCCCGAGTCTAAACATGGCAGTGGCTTTTTCCTGGGAGATAAGCTTTTGAGCTAAAAGCAAATATGAAAGATTAATATCGTATATATGCTTCAGAAAATCAGTGGTAGAGCTCATTTTTTTATACCTTTCGAATAATTATTAACATCCGTATGCACAAAGAACAAATATCAATTTGAGCCAAATGTGTTAGCCAAAATTTTAAATATGAAAATAATTAAAGCTGGATAGCGTAATCCGTTACTATCCCATGAGATCCGTTGAAATACCCAGTTTGGAGTATATAAACACATAGGTTCAAACTTAAATTAAATATATTTCCTGATTACCTACAACAATAACGAGTGGCTAAAAATTTAGCATTTTCAGTAAATCTCAGAATATACCGATTTCATTATTAGCCGTTAATTATTATGCACCACTAAATTAACTATTCAAGACATTTATGTTTCTTTTTGGTCTATCGGGATAATTATCCATCTATATATTAGCAATTCTTTATTACAACTATATCTTAACCCTACTTATCTCAAATATTCGCAACATTTAGATTCACCATAAGCGAAATACTAGTATTTTAAGCAAAAATCTCACACATATGAGGGGATTTATAAGCAATAAACACCAAGCATAACCAAAGAATCTACATATTGATCTAAATCAATCTTTATTACGCCCGTAAAAATGTAATTTGTTTACAGGCTTAGTAATATCGGTATCTTAGGAAGAAAAATTAAACATTATTTTTCAATGTGTTTAATCAAAATCACAAATCTTAATCAAATTAATTCAATTTTTTCTCGCCTAAATTAAAGTTAAATTTGTCATACATATTATTATTCCACAGTAACTTTATATTAATTAAATTTAACTGTTTCATTATTAACCAATGGTAATGACATTAAAAATTCTAATTAAGCCCGTTTTATATACAGGCAATACCATTAAAGATTTCAGATAAAATTGTCATGAATTCTCATCGAGTATTGCCATATTAATAAGCAAGATTGTTATTTTTGTATGACAAACTCATTTTAATTAAATTAACTTTTCAAACATTTGATTAACCTTTTTTGCTATTATTTTTTGCATAAAAAAATCAGTCTACAGCATTAGTTAGCGCACTGAGTTATTGATAAAAGGAAAAAATAAAAAAACTAAGCACCATTCTGCTAGCGAATTTATAAACAATATTATTCTCATCTAAATTAACCACTTTAAGGTGTAAATCCAAAATCATGACAGTATAAATATGACTTATGTAAATAAGTAATTTAACTTATTACTCCAATGGACATATCGCCGTTTATTCATTAGTTAGTAACAACCAATGATTATAACATTGTGTTACTATATACTTTTATTTTAACAAATTACTTAACCACAACGACAAAATTACGTATAACTGCTTATTCGAATTAGGATGCATATGCGTTCTCATATGTTTTATTTAAAAAATTATATGATGACTAAAAGGGTAAAATTGGCATATTGATACTGGGACAAGAGGTGAATTAAATATTGTTAAAACTGGGACTTGGCTCACAAAGAGGTAATAGGTTTACATGACAGTTTCATTATGAAACGCATCTATTCTTTAACCAATCAGACTTGTAGGTGGTAAAAAATGTTCAATCTACAAACTATCACTATCCGTTTTTCATTTTATTAACATGCTACTCATTGTCTATTCTGTGATGTTTTGTACTATTTATCTTATGAAGAAACTAATTTTTGAGGTTTACTATGTTTAATTATTTAGCAACGGTTGAATTTATCGAAGATGAAGGTGTATACGAAATTAATTTTTGTGACTTCCCCGATATTCAAGGTGTGACTTATTGCGCAGAAGATGTCGAATTAGAAGCTCAAGAAACATTGCTAGCCACGCTTTCTGAGCTGATCACATCAAGAAATCCTATTCCTCTTCCCCAAAATTCAGTCTCTGATGCGTTTGTTATTCATTTGCCTATATTGAGCTGCTTAAAAATCGCACTACACAATGCCATTCTTGAAACTCAAACCCCGCGCAGCAAACTTGCTAGAACACTCAATATCAGCGCTCAACAAATAGAACGATTACTTGACCTACAATATGCATCAAAAATTGAAGCGCTAGAACAAGCCTTATTTGTCGTGGGATATGATGTGAAAGTGACAGTTAGCCCTATCATTTAGAAATAGCCAATAAAGATAACTGTTAGAAATAAGAAAAACCGTGATATTTTCAGTTAAAAAATGAGCTACATCACCTTTATATATTTCCCACACCACAACTGTCATCATTTAGAATGAAGCATTTGGTGCATTTCAACTTATTCTGCTATTTTTAATTTTAGGTTAATTTTTCGTTAATAATGTTAATGACCTAGATAGATCCGTTGGTTAAACCAGCGGTCTCTCAGACATTTGTAAATTTTCTCTTACTCTAATTGAGATTTATGTCACAATATTTCGAGCAAACACAGCCTCAAACTTAAAAAAATAGTGTGGGCTAATATCACAATGACTATCGGATAAATAACAATATGGAAGAAAATGCAACGACAACCACCCCTCGGCCATCTTCTGACCGAAATCAACTAAAACGTAGCCTCAGTAACCGTCATATTCAGTTAATTGCCATTGGAGGCGCCATTGGTACAGGGCTATTTATGGGGTCAGGAAAGACTATCTCCCTCGCAGGTCCCTCTATTATCTTTGTCTACATGATCATCGGCTTTGTGCTGTTTTTTGTCATGCGAGCCATGGGGGAATTGCTGCTTTCCAACCTAGACTATAAATCTTTCAGTGATTTTTCTGCGGATTTAATCGGTCCATGGGCAGGGTTCTTTGTGGGATGGACTTACTGGTTCTGCTGGGTGATCACGGGAATAGCCGATATTATCGCGATCACCTCGTATGTCAGTTTCTGGGTACCTAATTTCCCGGAATGGGTGACTTCATTTATCTGTGTTGCCACGCTACTGACACTTAACTTAGTTTCTGTTCGACTGTTTGGTGAACTGGAGTTCTGGTTCGCGATGATCAAAATTGTCGCTATTGTCACGCTAATTGCCGTCGGCGGTACGTTGATTGCGATGAATTTCCAATCACCGACCGGACACACAGCATCTTTAAGTAATATTTGGAACGATGGTGGTATGTTCCCAATGGGGCTCAGTGGGTTCTTTGCTGGATTCCAAATTGCGATTTTCGCCTTTGTAGGAATTGAATTAGTGGGTACCGCAGCAGCAGAAACCCGTGATCCTGAAAAATCCCTACCAAAAGCCATTAATGCTATCCCGATCAGGATCATTGCTTTCTATGTATTATCCCTGATTGTGATTATGGCCGTTACTCCCTGGCGCACCATTTTGGCGGACAAAAGTCCTTTTGTAGAAATGTTCGTGCTAATCAGCCTGCCAGCTGCTGCCAGTATCGTGAACTTTGTGGTACTTACCTCTGCGGCTTCATCAGCAAACAGTGGTGTTTTCTCCACCAGCCGTATGCTGTTTGGGTTATCTAAAGAGGGAGATGCGCCGAAACAATTTAGTCAGTTATCAAAAAAAGCGGTACCTGCAACAGGCTTAATTTTCACCTGTATCTGCCTAAGTTTCGGTATTGTCTTGATCTACTTTATTCCCGATATCATGCATGCATTCACCTTAGTCACAACCGTGTCTGCGATTCTGTTCATGTTTATCTGGAGTATGATTTTATTAAGCTACCTGAATTTCCGTAAGAATCGCCCAGAAAAACATGCCGCATCTCGCTATAAGATGCCTTGGGGTATTTTTATGTCATGGGTCAGTCTCGCTTTCTTTGCTTTTATGGTTGTATTACTCGCATTCCAACATGACACCCGACAAGCTTTAATTGCGACGCCACTGTGGTTTGTTATTCTGTTTATTGGCTACCAAGTCGTCAAACGCCGTAAACCACGTTAATTATTTGACGGATATGCAATTAACAAACAAAACAAAAGGCTGGAAGGTTTCCCTTTCAGCCTTTTTACTATCTATAACTAGACCTATCTATAAAATCTAAATCTATCAATTATTTTGTATTATATTCAGCTTCTGCTTCATCAAAGCGGGCTTGTGCTGCTGCACTTGGCGCCTTAGTTATTAAGCTGATAACTATGATAGCGATGGTCGCAAAAATAAAGCCTGGAATGATTTCATATAAACCTAACCATTTGAATTTCATCCAAACTAATACCGTTACCGCACCGACAATCATCCCTGCTAAGGCCCCAGTACGTGTCATACGTTTCCACATAACAGAGAGTAAAACGACTGGACCAAACGCGGCACCAAAACCTGCCCACGCGTTACTCACCAATCCTAAGACTTTGTTATTTGGGTCTTGGGCAATATAGATTGCGATCGCTGCCACTAACAGCACCATTCCGCGCCCTACCCACACTAGCTCTTTCTGGCTAGCTGATTTGCGGAAGAATGGCTTATATAAGTCTTCGGTTAATGCGCTAGCACACACTAATAATTGGCAACTTAATGTACTCATTACCGCCGCCAAAATCGCAGATAATAAGATACCCGCAACCCATGGGTTAAACAGTAATCCGGCTAATTCCATGAAAATACGTTCGTTATTTTTCATCACAGAACCTGCTAATGCAGGATTATTTTCAAAATAGGCGATACCAAAGAAGCCAACAGCAATCGTTCCACCTAAGCATAATGCCATCCATGTCATACTGATACGACGTGCTGAACGAATAGTACGATGTGAATCTGCCGCCATAAAACGCGCCAAAATGTGAGGCTGACCAAAGTAACCCAGTCCCCAACCCAGCAATGATAAGATGGCAACAAAGTTCATGCCCTTAAACATATCAAGGTATTCAGGGTTTTTCGCTTTAATCACTTCTATTGAAGTATCTAACCCGCCAAGGGATAAAATCACGACAATTGGCGTTAAGATCAGGGCAAAAATCATCAATGATGCTTGAACAGTATCCGTCCAACTTACCGCTAAGAAACCACCTAAGAAAGTATAAGCAATGGTCGCCAGTGCTCCTAACCACAGAGCTTTGTCGTAACTTATATTAAAGGTGCTTTCAAACAGCAAGCCCCCTGCTACAACCCCAGATGCACAATAGATAGTAAAGAAAACTAAAATAACAACCGCAGAAATAATACGTAAAATCTTACTATTATCTTCAAAACGACTTGTGAAATAGTCTGGCAGCGTTAAGGCATTATTATTTTTTTCAGTTTGTACACGTAAACGCCCTGCAACAAACAGCCAGTTTAAATAAGCCCCTAAACATAAACCAATTGCAATCCAGCTTTCAGAAATACCAGCGAGGAAAATAGCGCCTGGTAACCCCATCAATAACCAGCCACTCATATCTGAAGCCCCTGCAGATAATGCGGTTACCACACTACCTAAACTTCGTCCCCCTAAAATGTAATCATCAAAGTTTTTCGTTGAGCGATAGGCTAAATAGCCGATCAATAACATACCCGTGATATATACGATGAACATAATGATCATCGGAGTGCTTACAGTCATCCTGTCGTCTCCATAGTGCGTCTATTTTGTCGTTATCTTTATAATTTTCTTTGATAACTTTTAATCTCAAGGTGTTGCACTTAATTGCACAATTTTGCATTTTTTGATGCACACCTTATCTATGTTGTGATTGTTTGTGTTGCAATAACTCAATAACTTTGCCACATCATGCTAGACAGACTCAGATGCTTTTAACAAGAAATTAACTATTTTTTGTTCAATAAATAAAAGACACATCACAAATGTTAAACTTTTAAGTCAAATTCTTAATTAAGCGTTTAACTTGTCATCATCCCCAAAGAAAACCCAACACATTGATTTACAAGTGAATCATAAAAACCCAATCAATGAGTCTCATAAATTACTCATAAAAATAAGAGTTGTTTCACATTTCCTTCACATAGCACATTAACAATGTTGCACAAAGTTGCAACATCATCATAATGGTGTGTAACTTTTGGTATTTAACACCTGTGAAAAGGAAGAAATTAAGATGAGTAGCACAACAACTATGGGTGTGAGACTTGATGAAGAAACTCGTGACCGCATTAAAGCCGCCGCTCAACGTCTTGATCGCACATCCCATTGGCTTATTAAACAAGCTATATATAATTATTTAGAGCAACTCGATAACAATCAAATTATACCTGAATTATCAACGGTTTTGGATACAAAAGATCAGCATTCTGGAGACGAAATTTCGTCTCCAGAAACCCTTTATCAGCCATTCCTTGAGTTCGCTGAACATATTTTGCCCCAATCGGTGAAACGCTCTGCAATTACATCGGCGTACCGCATTCCTGAAACTCAAGCCGTTCCAATGCTTTTACAACAAGCTGAACTGCCTCCTGAACAAGCTGATGCGGCTCATAAACTGGCTTATTCCATCGCAGAAAAATTGCGTAATCAAAAAAATGGAGTGGGTCGTTCAGGTTTAGTCCAAGGGTTATTACAAGAATTTTCCCTGTCTTCTCAAGAAGGCGTGGCATTAATGTGCCTTGCCGAAGCACTATTACGTATCCCCGATAAAGCCACTCGCGATGCACTGATCCGAGATAAAATCAGTACAGGTAACTGGCAATCCCATGTTGGTCAAAGCAGCTCAATGTTTGTGAACGCAGCAACATGGGGGCTTTTATTTACGGGTAAATTAGTCTCTACCCACAACGAAGCAAAACTATCCTCCTCGCTAAATCGCATTATCAGCAAAAGTGGTGAGCCGCTGGTACGAAAAGGCGTGGATATGGCAATGCGCTTGATGGGTGAACAATTTGTCACCGGCGAAACCATCGCCCAAGCCCTTGCCAACGCACGTAAATTAGAAGACAAAGGTTTCCGCTACTCCTACGATATGCTAGGTGAAGCTGCATTAACCGAAAAAGATGCCCAAGATTATATGGTCTCTTACCAACAAGCGATCCACGCAATTGGTAAAGCCTCGAATGGACGCGGGATCTATGAAGGGCCGGGTATTTCCATCAAATTATCCGCTCTGCATCCACGTTATAGCCGCGCGCAATACGAGCGCGTGATGGAAGAACTGTATCCGCGCTTACTCTCTTTAGTCTTGCAAGCTCACCAATACGATGTTGGTATCAACATTGATGCTGAAGAAGCTGACCGCTTAGAAATTTCGTTAGATTTACTCGAAAAATTGTGTTTTGAACCGAAATTGGCTGGCTGGAACGGTATTGGTTTTGTCATTCAGGCTTACCAAAAACGCTGCCCATTTGTTATCGACTCAATTATCAATTTAGCCGAACGCAGCCAACGCCGCCTGATGATCCGTCTTGTAAAAGGGGCTTATTGGGATAGCGAAATTAAACGTGCACAAATTGACGGCCTAGAAGGTTATCCAGTTTATACCCGCAAAGTGTATACCGACGTTTCTTATATCGCTTGCGCACGTAAATTACTGTCTGTACCTAACTTAATTTACCCACAATTTGCGACGCATAACGCGCACACACTATCGGCTATCTACCAAATTGCAGGTAAAAACTACTACCCTGGTCAATATGAATTCCAATGCCTACATGGCATGGGTGAACCATTATATGAACAAGTCGTTGGTAAAGTGGCAGACGGTAAACTCAACCGACCATGTCGTATTTATGCCCCAGTCGGTACCCACGAAACATTATTAGCTTACTTAGTTCGCCGCCTCTTAGAGAACGGGGCAAACACTTCGTTTGTTAACCGAATTGCGGATGCCACGATCCCATTAGATGAATTGGTTGCTGATCCGGTTAAAGACGTTCGTGAGCTATCTAAAACTGAAGGGCAAATTGGCTTACCACACCCTAAAATTCCATTACCGCGTGACCTGTATGGAACTCGCCGTGTTAACTCAATGGGCTTAGATTTATCTAACGAACACCGCTTAGCATCACTCTCGAGCGCATTACTCAATGCCGCGGCGCAAGAAAAAATCGCAGAACCACTATTGGGTGGCGAATTTGTGGCACAACAAGCGCTACCTGAAGCCGTCGCAATTATCAACCCAGCCTGCCATCGCGATATCGTGGGTAAAGTACGTGAAGCCAGCGAACAAGAAGCTGAACATGCACTGAATATCGCCACTGATGCAGGTGCGATTTGGTTTGCAACACCACCATCTGAACGTGCAGCTATCCTGTTACGTGCTGCCGATATTATGGAGCAACAGTTGCAGCCATTATTGGATGTGCTAGTGCGTGAAGCTGGGAAAACTTACGCCAATGCGATTGCTGAAGTGCGTGAAGCGGTTGATTTCTTAAACTATTACGCTACTCAAGTCCGTGAAGATTTTGATAATAACACTCACCGCCCTCTTGGCCCTGTTGTTTGTATCAGCCCATGGAACTTCCCATTAGCCATTTTCTCTGGACAAATCGCAGCGGCATTAGCTGCAGGTAACACTGTGCTGGCTAAACCTGCGGAACAAACACCATTAATTGGTGCTATTGCGGTATCCATTATGCACCAAGCGGGCATACCTCGTGATGTTCTGCAATTTTTACCGGGTAAAGGTGAAACTATCGGAGCAAAATTAGTCGGCGATCAGCGCGTTCGTGGCGTGATGTTCACTGGTTCAACCGAAGTTGCGGGCTTATTGCAGCGTAATATTGCGGGTCGCTTAGATACTCAGGGTCGCCCAACGCCTCTGATTGCAGAAACTGGCGGATTGAATGCGATGATTGTTGATTCTTCAGCACTCACTGAGCAAGTTGTCACCGATGTCGTCGCTTCTGCATTCGACAGTGCGGGTCAACGCTGCTCCGCATTGCGTATTCTTTGTGTTCAAGAAGATGTCGCTGACCGAACAATTCGCATGTTGAAAGGTGCAATGGAAGAGTGCCGGATGGGAAATCCTGAACACATCTCCACCGATATTGGTCCTGTCATTGATAGTGAAGCCAAAGAGAATATTGACCAACATATTCAACAAATGCGCAGTAAAGGTAAAAACGTTTTCCAAGCTGTCTTTGCAGACAGCCAAGATCAGCAAGAACAAGCCGAAGGAACCTACGTTAAGCCAACTCTGATTGAGTTAGATAATATTGGTGAGTTGAAAAAAGAAATTTTCGGACCTGTTCTGCATGTTGTTCGCTTCAAACGTGATGAATTAGAACAATTAGTTGACCAAATTAATGCGGCGGGTTACGGATTAACATTAGGTGTTCACACCCGCATTGATGAAACCATCAATCAAGTAGTTGCTAAAGCGAAAGTGGGCAACTTATATGTTAACCGCAATATGGTCGGTGCTGTTGTCGGTGTACAACCATTTGGTGGTGAAGGACTTTCAGGTACAGGACCTAAAGCCGGTGGGCCGCTTTATCTCTACCGTTTATTAAGCGAGCGTCCTGAGAATGCAGTTTGCCAAACACTGGAGCAGCAAGACAGCCACTTACCAATGGACGCAAGTGCTCGCGCAGAGTTACTCGCACCATTTGAAGCTTTTTCTGCATGGGTACAAAAACAGAAAACGGATGTTGAACAGTCTGTAATTGAACAATCTACGGTTGAACAATTTGCTCGTTTAACGCAAGCCGGTACAACACGTTTATTACCAGGGCCAACGGGTGAAAAGAACACCTACACCTTGCGTCCACGCGGCACTATTTTATGCCTTAGCGATAATGAACGTGATTGTTTGACTCAGTTATCTGCCGTGCTCGCAAGTGGTTGTCAAACACTGTGGGAAAATAGCGAACTGCATCAGAAGCTATTTAAATCACTGCCAGAAAAAGTCCGCAAAACTATATCATTCACCAAAGATTGGCAAAACACAGTGGAGCCAATTGAAGGTGTGATTTATCACGGAGATTGCGATCAACTGAAACACGTTTGTGAAGCGATTGCCAAACGCAAAGGGCCGATTATTTCAGTCCAAGGCTTTGAGCGTGGTGAAACTAACTTGCTCATTGAACGCTTAGTGCATGAACGTTCTTTAAGTGTGAATACTGCCGCAGCAGGTGGTAATGCAAGCTTAATGACTATCGGATAATAGGCCAAAAGCCTGAGTTTTTCAGCCCAGTATAATATAGGTTGATTAACTCAGGCTCTCCCCTCACTATAAACTCTTGAACTACATTCATAATATTCTATTCCTTTTTCATTAAATCCAAATATTCACTGCCTTTTTTGTTTTTTGTCATCCTTATTTATCTATAAATTTAATTAAATAGTTCCCATTAATTTTTATTATTATATATTAAGCATTAGCTATAACAGCTGATGAAATTTAATTCTAAATCTGTTCAATTTATATCATTTATACTGACTATTATTCAAAAATAAAAAAAGGTGCCCTATTGGACACCTATTTGCCTATTTTAGTATTAAAAATAATCGTATAACTAATTATTTTTATTAACTTAAAATATTATTAGTTTTTTTCTGACTGCCAGCTTAAATACTGCTCATATTTACGTAGTGCAATATTGTAGTTGCTAAATGCTGAATCAGTCATTCTATCACTCAACTGTTCTTGAACTTTACTTGCGGTAAAGTCTTTCATTGAAAAGTTAGAGGATGACAGCAGTTCATCTAAGCGGCGCAGACGAACAACGTACTCGCGGACGGTGCTATGACTCATTTCTGTCTGTAAGAACAAATACTGTTTAAAAGACATAATATCGAAATAGTCTGTATTGCTATTACAGAAAATTTCACTACAAAAACGACAAAGTGCTGTAAATTGCCCTTGAAGTTCGCCCCAAGCCGCTTCATCAACCAAATCGGTCATGTCAGCGATAGCTTCTTTATTCAAGATACTATCGTTGAAAACGAGGGAGATACGATCAAGAGTTTTATTACAGTGTGCACAATGAGTTTGGCTGTGTTTAAAATCTTTAATATAACGACTCAACGGCCGTTTCTTTACAATAGAAGCAGACATAATGGTAAAGCCCTGTGTGTAATTATAAAAATAAAAAGTAACAAGATAAATCCGGTTACATACATACCATGCCCATAGCATTAATGATTGTCTGCTATGTTGCATATCGAGATAAGTGTAATTACCTTATCTCATTTTCTTACTTTCCCTTTGTAAGGTGGATCCTTCTGGGAATGTAATGTAAGAAAATTTATTTCCCTTTGTCCGAAGCATTCTAACCTGTCTAAAACACTTTGGCGAATTTCTTATGAGAGTAATTTTGCACGTAAATTTGACCTAGCGTCAACCTAACGAACCTAATCGTTGTTAACCTAAATAGCAAAGTTTTATCACTTAAAAAACCAAGATTCGAAAGAGGGACACCCTTGGAGGCAGAGACTTTACCTGATAACCCCCTAACGATTCAAAGGAAATTTAATTTAAAAATCAATATTATATAGTGAAAAGCATTTTATTAATAAATTTGTGATACAGCTCACCTTTCACTTCTATAATCGCATTTTAAATGTACAGCCATTAATTCTATAAATATTCGATAATCCAGTTTTATACGTATAGTGTAAATTATTTTTTACATTTATTCTCAATTTTAATTATTTTTACTGCATATAAAAAAAAGTTATTAACATCATTAGAAAAGTTATAAGGAGTTTAATTTTCTCTTATTATAGACAATCTTTAGTTACTTTTACTTAACGTATTTTTTACAAAGTGGTTTGCTACTCACTTGGTATTTCATGCTGTTATTCTTATTTCATAAATATGTGAACTCAGTGTCAATTACGTATTTATACTAATTAATAATAATCCATCTTTATTTTTTATTCGTCATAATAGGCTAACAAAAAATATGATAGATAATTATCACTACAAAAGTCATTTATAAAGCATAAATTTTCATAACAGAGATTAATTATTTGAATTGATTATCAATTTCCTTTTTAGGATTTGTTACATTGATAAAAGAAGATCCTCTTATATACTTAATTTGTTTTATATATAAATAATTTTAATAAGGTTGATTATGAAAAAGATGATTTTAGCTTGTGGACTGGGTTTATTGGCATTAACAATTACTGCGTGCTCAGAAGAAGAGAAAAAAGGTCAAGTTGCTGGTGCAACTGAAACTTGTAACGCTTACTTCGCTGAAGTTGATAGCTTAATTGCTAAAGCTTCTGAGAACCCACAAGCCAAAGCTCAATTAGATGCGATGAAAGGTCAGTTAGAAGAAGGTAAAAAGCAAGTTGCTGCTTTACCTAAAGACCAACAAGATCAAGCTTGCCAGCAAGGCATTGATGCGATGAAACAAATGAAAACAGCTTTAGGTCTGCAATAAGCCTTACTATTCTGTAAAAAAAGAGCCTATATGGCTCTTTTTTATTTAACTTCAAGCGATAGATTCCGCTCAAGTCACGTAACCCAATCAGGTTATAACCACGTTCCAAAGCGTTTAATATAGATGTGCTTCATACCTTGCGCGACAAAGCAATAACTCACTAATGTCAGTACTAACCACGGGAAATATTCCATTGGCAAAGGCTGCAAGCCAATCATCGAACCAAATGATGAGAACGGAATATAAAGCCCAAGAGCCATAATGATTCCTGTTGTCAGTAACACGGGTAACGCAGCCGTACTTTGAATGAATGGGATTTTTTGTGTCCGTAACATATGAACAACCAAGGTTTGCGACAGTAATCCCTCAACAAACCAACCGGATTGGAATAGCGCTTCATGGGCGATACTATTGGCTTGGAACACATACCACATTAAGGCGAATGTCGTGATGTCAAAAATGGACGATGTTGGACCAATCCAAATCATAAAGCGCCCAATATTTTTCGCATCCCATTTACGGGGACGTTTTAAAAACTCTTTGTCCATTTTGTCCCACGGTAATGCGAGTTGGGACATATCGTACAGCAGGTTTTGAACGAGTAAATGAATAGCTAGCATCGGTAAGAACGGAATAAATGCACTCGCAATCAGAACGGAAAACACATTTCCAAAGTTAGAGCTTGCGGTCATATTTAAATACTTAATAATATTCCCAAACGTTTCTCTTCCTTTGATAACGCCTTGTTCTAATACCATTAAATCTTTTTCTAGCAGAATAATATCCGCAGATTCTTTCGCAATATCGGTGCCTGTATCCACGGATATACCGACATCCGCATCCCGTAAAGCCGGCGCATCATTGATCCCATCCCCCAGAAAACCAACCGTATGTCCATTTGCTTGTAGTAATTTTAGGATCCGAGATTTTTGCAGTGGGGTTAATTTGCAGAAAACGGAAACTTGTTCAACTTTTGTTTTCAGCTCCTCATCATTCATCGCCTCGACTTCAAGACCCGTCATAATCTCATCAATATTCAAACCTACATCATGGCAAATTTTTTCAGTGATCACGGCATTATCGCCAGTAAGCACTTTGACCATCACACCATTTTCTCTTAGTGCAGCAATAGCCGAAATTGCACTATCTTTTGCAGGGTCTAAAAATGTAAGAATACCTTGTAACTCAAGCTGTTGCTCTGCTTGAGCTGATAACGGTAACAAAGCTTCTGCATCATTTAATGAACGCGTTGCCAGCAGTAATACCCGGAAACCCTGTTTATTATAGTCACTGACTAACTCCGCAATCCTAGCTTTAGCTTGAGCATCTAATAAGGTGGTATGTCCATCATGCTGATAACTATGACAAACAGCCAACATCTCTTCCGCAGCCCCTTTACAGATCAATAAAGCATCACCTTCAGGGGTTTTTACTGTGACCGATAATTTTCGGCGAATAAAATCAAATGGTAGTTCATCAATTTTTTGATAAGCCTTCAACTGCTCGACCTTATCATTACCACGGCCACGTCGAATAATTGCCTGATCCATCATGTTTTTGGCACCGCTTTGATGGAAACTATTTAACCACGCCAATTGCAAAATTCGACTATCTTTTTGCCCATTGCTGTCGAGATAATGCTCTAAAATAATGCGATCTTGCGTTAGCGTGCCTGTTTTATCCGTACAGAGTACATCCATCGCACCAAAGTTCTGAATCGCATTGAGCCGTTTAACGATAACCTTATGCTTAGACATGGCTATCGCCCCTTTTGCAAGGTTCGAGCTCACAATCATCGGTAACATTTCTGGGGTTAACCCTACTGCAACTGCCAATGAAAATAGTGTTGCCTCAAACCAATCGCCTTTAGTGAATCCATTGATTAATAAGACAATCGGCACCATTACCAGCATAAAGCGGATCAGCAACCAACTCACACTATTCACACCGCGATCAAAAGCAGTTTGAGCTCGAGTTCCAACAATCGATTTGGCCAGCGAACCTAGGTACGTTTTGCTCCCCGTTGCAACCACAATACCTCTCGCTGTCCCACTTGTCACATTGGTGCCCATCAAACAGATATTTGAAATTTCAAGTAATTCATTTTCTGTCGGTGATGCGGGCTCCAAGCTTTTTGCGGACACATTTGCGAGAGTGTCATATTTTTCAACAGGGATAGATTCCCCCGTTAAAATGGCTTGGCTGATAAATAGATCTCGAGATTCCACTAGTTTTAAATCCGCGGGAACCATATCCCCTGCCGATAATAAAACGATATCCCCTGGTACTAAGCATTTGATAGGTACTTCCTTACGAATAGAACGTCCGGTTCTATCATCGCGGCGGAATACAGTAGCCGTGGTTCTAACCAAGGATTTCAAGGCTTCTGCCGCTTTATTGGTTCGATATTCTTGCCAAAAACGTAGCAATCCGCTTAATACAACCATTGTGACAATGATGATAACACCTGTTAAATCAGTCTCTTCACCCTGACGTTCTGGGATCACGTAGTCAGTAAAGAAACTCACAATCGCGAGGATCATCAAAACAAAAATAAATGGATTTTTAAAAGAAGTGAGTAATTGCTTCCAAGCAGGAGGCGCTTTTTCATGAGCAACTTCATTTTCACCTTCTACCACTAAGCGGTCGAGAGCTTCATTTTCAGATAAGCCCAAAAGGTTAGTTTGATATTCATTGAGAACCTGCTCAATGTTTTTGCTCGCTTGTTCGCCAACAATGAATTTTTGGCGTGCAGGGGCTTTTGCGCCTTTGCGCTGATGCCTTATTTCAGTCATAACGTTATCTCTATAGAGTACAGTTGTACTTTTTAAACGCTATCTGACTGAAAATATTGTATTTTAGCCAGATAGCTCCTGTTTATATCTCCAAGACGGGGGGTGCTCGTCCATTTAAGCTCCTTTAATCAGTTAATTTTTAGCAATCAAGCGGGTAGCTCAGATGCCACTTTCCAATTGATAGCACTGACACTTTGCTCAAGACTAATCCGGCAAACCAATGCTTCTATCTCTTTTTGCTCTACTGGAGTGGCAAGAAACTCTGCACACACCTCCAGCTGTTCTGGTTTCAATGTATCTGCGCTACTCAATGACTGTAAGCGAATATGCAGCCCATTAATGGCTTGTAAAATCAACGTTCTAACAAGGATTTCATCACCTTGGTGACACATCACCCGTATTTTATAACGCTGCTCAACATCTAATGCCTGCTGTTGCGGCTGGCGATTAATTTTTGCTGCAGCTTCTCGCAGTAGAATGTTTGCACATAAAATCAATAAGGTAGCTATTGTAGCCAGTGAGTATTGTCCTAACCCGCATAACACACCAATCCCTGCTGAACACCATAGTGTTGCAGCTGTATTCAGCCCTCGAATATTCATGCCTTCACGCATGATCACTCCAGCACCTAAGAAGCCAATACCGGACACAATTTGTGCAGCAATTCGGCCAGGGCTATCTGGTGAAGTCGTCACTGAACTCAAAATAAATACGGCAGCGCCCGTCGCAACCAATGCATTCGTACGCAATCCAGCCATTCTTTGACGCCATTGACGCTCTGCGCCAATTAATGCACCAAGGCACATTGCAGATAAAAGATTTAATATATCCGGTGTGAAAAACATAATGATCCCTCCATCAAATAATGGATAACAATTAATGAGCAGAATAAAAGCCCATGCCAAATTGCTGAATAAATAAATATTCAGTAATTAATGGCTATTGCCCGGAGGGAATAGAGAATAAATATAAACTTGCATGATACACACTCACTGCAACAGTGATTAATTCATTAAAAAAATGAAAATTTCTTATATAAATCAGGGAGTATGATTGATGGAAACATCAGACACCGCCCGCCGTAGTGGCAAGCAGTTAATAGAAGAGATTATTAATGACTTGCCAATTAAATTAAGTTTTTATTACAACTCTGACTGTCCAAGTAATTTATCTCCAATAGGTTAATGTGAGCTGAGTATAGATGCGGCTAATTATTAAGTAAAGATTTAAATGTTAATTATTTTTACACTATATTTTTTAGTTTTCAGAAACGAAAAAGCCCGTCCTTAAAAAGGACGGGCTTTAGAAAATCAGTTAAGCAATTAGCTTAGATAGCAGTTACGTTAGCAGCTGCTGGGCCTTTTGCACCGTTTTCAATGGTGAATTCAACTTGCTGGCCTTCTGCCAGAGTTTTGAAACCATTGCCCTGAATGGCAGAGAAGTGGACGAAAACGTCTTTGCTACCATCAGCTGGAGTGATGAAACCGAAGCCTTTAGACTCGTTGAACCACTTAACTTGACCTTTCATTTTGTCGGACATTTGACTTTTCCTATATAACATCAAAAAAACTTGCCTTTTGGCATATATGGGCCAGAGTCAGCTATTTAATCAGGGAAACACCAAGATGAAGCGTCACGGTAAAAGGCTATCTGTGATAACTTTTTTCTTTAGAACACACTAACTCAGTAATCATACATCAAATAGGACTGCTAAACAGGCCGATGCACATTAACTCATGACTTTGAGATAATAGCAACTATTTTATACATTCAATCCCGAAAATATTGATGTTTTTTCGATTTCGTCACTTTTAGGCGGGATTATGTTAACAAATAAACTGCATTTTATTGATATTTTAAAGATTTTTTTTAAATAAAACCCTCTCCAAGCCTCAAAAGTCGACAGGATTAATCCCAGATGATGACAATCCAGTTAAATATTTTTTTTAACTGATATATAACAATTCATTCCCTCCGTGATACCCTCCTAGTATAGATATCTGACAGAGAGTCACTTACCATGGATATTATCAAACAAATACTTATAGATGATTTAGATGCCATTAATCAGCGTGAGCAACGTGATGGCAAACCTTACTTTAATAGCCAATTTCTCGCCAATCATCCTTATTTATGTATTGGCATGATTGCAGCTTATTTACCGCTTGCCGTGATCTTATGGTACGCACCCTACTTTGGCCCTTATTGGACGCTCGGTATAACCCTCTTATTCATTATACTTGCTAGCGTTCTGTTGTTTGACATTAAGCCTGTTTACCATTTTGAAGACATTGGCGTGCTTGATTTGCGCGTTTGCTATAACGGCGAATGGTTTGTCACTGAAGTCGTATCTGAAGATGCTTTAAATAAAGTTCTTGAATCTCAAGAAGTCAGCTCAGCTATCAAGCAAGAAATTTCTCGTTTATTAGCATTAAAGGGAAATATTTCCTTTTACGATATTTACCATATTGCTTACCCAGAGGTTTCGTTGCCAACACAAGTTACTTTAGCTGCTCAAAATTAAAACATTATCAATAATATAGCGTAGTTTTTATTCGTAATGATTAGTGAGTGAGCAATTAGATTTATTTTCTATTTTTATCGTTGACAGGCCGAGGTGATATCGTTAATATTCGCCTCGTTCTCAGGAACAACCCAATTCCTCCATAGTTCAGTCGGTAGAACGGCGGACTGTTAATCCGTATGTCGCTGGTTCAAGTCCAGCTGGAGGAGCCAAATTTAAAAAGCCCGCTAAGATTAATTCTTGCGGGCTTTTTGCTTTCTAGTCCCTTTAACCATTTCATGCACACTCACCCTATTCCCAGCCACTTTTATTTATTCCTGTCCTATTCATTAATAGAATAATCCCTATTGCTTGCTCGTTATTCACATTTTAGCCGCTCTGCTTAAAACAACGGGTAAATCCCTGAAACCCTATTGATAAGGCATAAATAATCACCAACTTGTTTATTTAGCAACCTATTGAACATTTTTTTTAATTTTATGCTTTACAACTGAGTACGCGGTGGGTAATATGCGCCTCGTTCTCAAGAACAACCAATTCCTCCATAGTTCAGTCGGTAGAACGGCGGACTGTTAATCCGTATGTCGCTGGTTCAAGTCCAGCTGGAGGAGCCAAATTTAAGAAGCCCGCTCAGGTTAATCCTAGCGGGCTTCTTGCTTTCTAATCCAGCCATTTTTATCCTTCCTATTAATTCCTTATCAAAAATAATTTTTACACATAACAATCGCGCTATAATCTTATATCTCATTTTTTAACTGACTCTTTTTTAAGCTATTTTTGGCTTTATTCCTTTTACATCTTATCAGTCAGATCAAAATTCTATCGATTCGCGCAGATAACAGGCAAACGAACTTATTTTATCATTTTCCCCTTTGACATAAGCGATTCAGAACGCTAATATCCTCTGCGTGTTAAGGGAGTTCCTCCATAGTTCAGTCGGTAGAACGGCGGACTGTTAATCCGTATGTCGCTGGTTCGAGTCCAGCTGGAGGAGCCAACTTAATCTTTCCTTTCCCTGTTTTATTCTGTTCCAATTCCTTTATTTTCCAACATGTTAAAAAAAACCACAGAAAAATAATTTCTATATTAATTGTCCTTGATCATAGCTATTTAATCGTTTTCGTTTTATCATTCTTTCCCGGCTTGAGCATCTGCTCATCACTTCCCCCCTTATTGGAGCCGGTTTAATGACAACTGTAACTACCCTAACGATCCGCCGCCCTGATGATTGGCATGTTCATTTTCGCGATAATGAAATGTTAAATACAGTCGTGCCGTTCACAAGCCAATTTTTTGGTCGTGCCATTGTCATGCCTAACCTTGTACCCCCAGTTACCACGGTAGAAGCCGCAAGAGCATACCGTGAACGAATTAAACAAGCGGTACCTGCTGGGCACCAATTTACACCGCTAATGACCTGCTATTTAACTGACACAACGGATGCTGATGAATTAATTCGTGGTTTCAATGAAGGTGTATTTACGGCCTGTAAATTGTATCCCGCAAATGCCACAACAAACTCTAGCCATGGCGTGTCTGACATTAAAAAAATCTACCCTGTTCTTGCTGCCATGGAACAAGCTGGAATGCCATTACTCATTCATGGGGAAGTGACCGCCAGCCATATCGATATCTTCGACCGTGAAGCGCTGTTTATCGAACAAGTCATGCTGCCATTACGAGCTCAATTCCCTCAGTTAAAAGTGGTTTTCGAACACATCACAACCAAAGAAGCCGCACAATATGTGTTAGAGGCTAACGAATTTACAGCTGCGACCTTAACACCACAGCATTTGATGTTTAACCGCAACCATATGTTAGTTGGTGGTGTACGACCGCATCTATATTGCCTGCCTATTTTAAAACGTAATGTTCATCAAGAAGCATTACGTGCAGCTGTCGCTTCTGGCTGTGATCGCTTCTTCTTAGGCACCGATACTGCACCGCATGTTCAATCCCGTAAAGAGACATCCTGTGGCTGTGCAGGCGTATTTAACGCACCAACCGCACTAGCTGCCTATGCGACTGTATTCGAAGAATTAGGCGCTTTAGCGCATTTCGAAGCATTTTGTTCACTAAATGGACCTAAATTTTACGAATTACCCGTCAATGAAGGCCACATTACACTGACAAAATCTGAGAATATGACCTGTGAATCTATTGCCTGTGGGACAGATAAATTGATCCCATTCTTAGCGGGTGAAGATTGCGGTTGGACTATCAAAGTAGGCCAATAACATTATGATGTGGAAAGGTTTTGTCCTTTTCACATCTTCTTTTTTAAAGAATCACCAACTATTTTGTCAATTTTCATCAAAATTCACAGAAAAAATAGTTTTACTACTACCATATTAAAAAAATCTTCTTATACTAGATATAGCTCGTTCTGAGTCACCTGCTCTTAGTCAGTAATAGATATTTACTATTTATCACGATGTTTGATTAGGAGGTCTAAATGAATAGAAAAAACGATGTAATCCAAACTCACCCTGTTGTTGGCTGGGATATCAGTACTGTCGATGCCTACGATGCGATGATGCTACGTTTACATTACCTCCCTGAACAGAACAATAGCCTGGATAGCGCAATAATTGATAAAACCATGTGGCTGACAACAGATGTAGCCAAACAGCTGATTAATATTCTTCAGGCTGGAATTGATAAGATTGAGTCTGGCGAATATCTTGAATCTGATTTCAAAACTCATTAGCAGGTAAACAGAATGGATATTTGTCTCATAACAAATATCCATTCCTTATCATTTCATTGCTCTAATTTATATCATTAATAAATGATTCTTTGCTGTTTATTATTAAAGATAAAATAAAAACTATAAGTTATGACTTAATTGCAAATACAAGCGATAATTTATTATTTTTATTATTACTTTATTGACTTCAATATCAATTCCAATTTATTGTAATACTCTTTCCGGACAAGGATGTTCCCTATGAGAATATTAGTTATTGATGAGTGTTATTATACCCGCCTTGGTATTACTGAATATTTATCTTCTAATAGAAAATTAAAATTCATTAGCACAGGGTGCATTAATGAAGGTATTAAATATATAAACAAATATTCACCCAGCATTGTTCTAGTTAATTTGACATACTATTGTCATTACTCGAGTTACTGCCCAACCCTGAAAACATTACTAAACAGAACCAGTAGCATTCGATTCTATATCTACATCAATGCTGCATACCCATTAACAGACAAGCCTTTACTACTAAAAGATAATTTTTTCATTATGTCAAAAAACATCATGACTCAAATATTGGACAAAGTTATTACTGATTCAGATCAAATAGAACAAATAACAAAGCTTGCTAATAATAATGACTCATCCATTTTTACGATGAAAGAGCAAAATATAATTAATAATTGGATGAATGAAATTCCTAATCATATTATCTCTAGAAAATTAGGCATAAGTAATAGTACCGTTTATTCACAAAAAAGGCATATTACATCAAAAGTCTTTGTTAAAAACAGAATTGAATTATTTTTTATTTATAATGTTTTTAAGTATCTTTATTAAAAGAGAAAGCCCTTTTAAAAAGGGCTTTCTTCATTTTAAAATAATTCTACTTTTCGCTATTTAACAGTCCGTCCGCTAAACGATGACGAGATTTATTAAATATTTTATTACTCACTTCACGACCAGCGCGGCGAATACGCTGCTCTTCTTCAGGCAACTTCATCTCTTCAGTACACGCATGACTGCAGCAGCCTTCATATTTTTCAGCGCAGCTTGGGCATTGAATAAACAGTAAATGGCAACCGTCATTTTTACAGTTAGTGTGAGTGTCACAGACTTCCCCACATTGATGGCAATGCGCTAAGGTGTCATCCGTAATACGCTCACCCATACGGTTATCGAACACAAAGTTTTTACCTTTGAAACGCAGTGGCAAGCCTTGTTCTTTTGCTTTACGCGCATATTCAATGATCCCGCCTTCCACATGATAAACATTTTGGAAGCCGTTATGTAGCATGTAGGCGCTCGCTTTTTCACAGCGGATACCGCCCGTGCAATACATCACCACATTTTTATCTTTCTGGTCTTGCAGCATTTCAACCGCCATTGGCAGTTGGTCTCTAAAGGTGTCTGATGGCACCTCAATCGCATTATCAAAGTGACCGACTTCATATTCATAATGGTTGCGCATATCGACAAAAATAGTATTTGGGTCATCGATCATCGCATTGACTTGATCTGCTTTCAGATACTGTCCGGTATTGGCAGGATTAAAGGTTTCGTCATCAATACCATCGGCAACAACACGGTCACGTACTTTCATACGTAGTACCCAGAAGGACTTGCCATCATCATCAATAGCAATGTTCAAACGCAGATCATTTAAGGCCGGGTCTGTTGCGTAGATAAGTTCACGCAACGCATCTACATTAGAGGCAGGTACGCTAATTTGTGCGTTGATCCCTTCTTTAGCAATATACACACGACCAAATACACTCAACGCTTTGAATTGTTGGTACCACTCATTACGAAATGCAACAGGGTCTTGAATATTGAAGTATTTATAAAAAGAGATTGTGGTACGCGGCTCAGTTTCAGCCAACATACGTTCTTTAAGGATTTTATTCGAAATTTGGTTGTGTAACACTGGCATGGTGTTCGCTTTCCTATGTAATGCTTTGATATAAAAAATTTAAATCACCAGCAAAGAATTGCTCGTTAATTGTGGGTTATTATCCCTTTTATTATGTTAATAAAAAACCATTTCTTTTTAGTGGATATTACACTTATCACAAACTCTTAATGATAATGTTAAAGAAAAAATCACTAAATTAAAAAAGTTAGTCTGATAAATTCCTTTGCCCTTTGCCCTTTGACAGAAAAATACCATTGCGCTAATTTTCCTCTGAATAAAAATCCCCCCACTTGAAAGAGGTTATATATGAGAACAAAATATGACGAGTTTAATAGCTTTTAAGCTAATAAACTTTTAACTAGGTGGGATTGACCCCGCCTTTTTTATGGATGGAACCCATGACATTAATGCAGGCAACCCTACAAATTATTAGTAATACAACGGTTTTATTGTTTGAATGGCTAGTGGCTCGCAGGAAGAAATATCCACTTAAGAAAAATAGCGCAATATTTTTATAAACTGTTTTTATAACAATACTTGTATTAGCTATCTGTATTAAATAGAAAAGAAAAAAGGGAGGGCTCCCCCTCCCTGGCATTTGCCGAAGTTACGATGGGTAAACTGCATCGTAGAGCGCAATGTCAACTGCTTTTAGAGGCGCTTCCCTACTCCGCTATGCACAACGGAGTAGGTCAGAAACCTCTTTACTGCTTATATTACTAACTACACTTTACTACTTACACTTTACTAACTTACAACCTACTGGATGGACTTCTGTCTTAACCAATTAACTCGATACGAGCAGGCAAACCTTGTCTCACGGAAGCACCAGATACCCAATCAAGCCAAGTATTGGCGACCTCACGCGTCGGGTCCGCAAACCCTAAATCATTCAAGTTAATACCTGAACCATTTGCCGCATTCATCGGCATAGCTTCGCCGTCTAAATAGTGCTGTTTGGCTCCCATTTCGGTGTGCCCATATCCATGCTCAACCGCGAGAACGCCCGGCATAACCCCATCAAGCACACTGATTTGAGCTTCCGCCTGGCCACCTGGTGTGGTGATTTTGACCCAATCTCCGTGTTTAACGCCCACCTTCGCCGCATCATCAGGGTGAATGGCCACCATATTGGTTGGTTTCACATGGCGTAAACGTTCAATCATGGTTGTGGAACTGCTCATCACATGAGATTTAAAGGACATCATTTTTAATGGCCACTCTTTCTCTGGGAATACCACATTCACATCTTCACCATTCGCCATACGAGGCGGATAGTAGGTCGGGCAACCACTAAAACGCTCACCAGTGATAGCATGACGGTTAATCGCCACCGTAGGATTCCAAATTTGTAACCCTTTCTTCCACTGTGGACCCGTCGCATCGCCATCCCACGCTTTCTCATAAGGCGCGAATCGACCACCACGCGTAAAGATATACGCAACACGGCGAACTTCTTCAGGTTTCAATGTGCGAGTAATTTGCGGCATGATACGTTCGACACCACTGATCGTAATGTCTTCTGTTGCCGCCTCTGGTACCGGTTTTTCACCTAACCACGCCATGTTAGCCGCCACTCTCAGATAGTAATCTTCCGCGGTATTTAACGGATACATGTTGCCATCCATATCCGCAATGACATTGTCACCAAAGCCCGGTAAGTTCAATTCTTTAGCCACTGCGATACAGAATGACTCCATTGAAACTGGCTGGCCATCCGCTGTTTTTGCAGTGCGAGACTCTACAATCGGCCAACGTGCGGTACTCGCTTTCACCTGTACACCTGACCATGGTGCGCTGAAGCCCCAACTCTCAAAGTTGTGGGTATCTGGCACAATATAGTCCGCTAACGCTGTGGTTTCATTCATGAAAGCATCAATACCGATAATCAGTGGCAGATGCTTCGGATCTTTCAGTTTTTCTTCCATCACCTGACGAATACCCGCAATACCATAAACTGGGTTCGTCATATTAGTGATCCACGCCTTCAGGGAATATGGATATCCCATCAATGCGGAAGCCAACTGCTCGGTTAACTGACCTTTCGCAAACGGATACCAAGGAGCTTTCGCTGGATACGGTTTTTCACCTGCCGCCACTCTTGCCTTAAATTCATCCGATTTTTCATACACTTCATTACTGCGCGATAGCACTACACCTTTCGGTTTCACCTTGCCTTTGTAGCCTGCGATATTGTAACGAGGGCCATCATTCTCCCCGTTAAATTTACCACCACCGACAGAGACGCCACCTTTCAGGTTTAAGTTACCAATCAACGCATTAAGCATAATCACTGACCATGCAGTATAGAAACCATTACCACTCATCATGCCGCCGTGAGAAATCACCGCCGCTTTTCTGTCATAAGAGGTTAAGGCTTTACCCAGTGATTCAATGGTTTTCACGGGCACTTGACAACGCTGACTGTACTCTTCCAGTGTCATTCGATCTGCGGCTTCTTTCAGGCACTGGAAGCTGGATTTCACCGTCACTTCGCTACCATCATGAAGCGTGATTTGACGAGTCACAAACAGCTCCGCATTCGTCACTTCATCCGCCAGTTTCAGCTCGCCGTTTGCATCCTGAACTAAATAGGCTTTTTTCTCGTCCTCACCCTCTTCAGCCACCACACCCGTTAGGTGAGATTGCTGTAACAGATTACCCGCCAAAGGATGGGTATCATCGGTGATCACTAAGTGAGTTGAGTTCGTCCAGCTTTTCTCGCCAGCCGCTTCCATGGATTTTTCACTTGGCACACTCAGATAAGCCGCGTTATAGCGGTCATTTTCGATAATCCAGCGGATCATCCCCATCACTAACGCGGCATCGGTACCCGGTTGAACTGGCACCCAGTGACCATGGTCATTGGCCAGAGTTGTGGTCAATGGCAGTGCCGGAGAAACCACCACATAGTTAAACGAATCACGTAAACGAGCGCTCGCTAACTGGCGACCTTGACGTTTAAATGGGTTACCTGATTGCGCTGGCGATGTTCCGATAAACAGCGCGAAACGCGTATTATCCCAATCCGGTTTGACGTGGGCGTTCTTATCCAAGTCATCCATCAACGCACCAGAACCTGCGCGATATGCTAAACCACAGTAAGCCCCGTGAGCCCCGAAGTTTTTACTACCAAACGCATTTTGAGCAAAGCGACGAATAAAACCATCACGACCATCATCCCCTGCGTTAGTCACCAGTAACTGGTTGGCTTTAGGCCCTAATTTTGGTTGAGATGGATCCAGTGGCGTTTCTAAATCACGAATAGCACGCAGACCATCCACATGACCTTCACCAAATAAGTCCCCACCTTCAACCACTTCTTTAATTAACTGTTCAAAGCTAATACGCTCCCACTTCCCTTCACCACGTTTACCAACGCGCTTCATCGGTTCGAGAATACGTAATGGACTGGTTAACCCTTCCATCAGCGTGGCGCCACGGGCACATGCCGTTGAACGATGTTCTAAACCACTTTCACCGCCCATTTTGGCGAATGCAGTGGATAACGGCATTCCATATGGGAAATGCTTTTCATGGGATAAAGGATGGTATGGGTTCCCTGCAATACGCAGAACTTCATTCTTCGCACTGTCCACACGGGCACGAATACCGCACTGCGTCCAGCAACCAAAGCATTGAGTCATTGAAACCACTTGCGCAGGGTTCTCTTTCCAACCACCAATCGCCGTTCCTTCAGGAATAAGCGAATTACCATTAATGCGATCCAGCGTCACTTTACCAGAGGTGCCATCCACTAAACCATCTACTGCACGTTTGGCAACTTCACGATAGCTTGCACCAAAAAGAGCAAGACCACCGACAACTAAGCCACCTTTAAGCCATTGACGTCTTGAGAATTTAGCCATGTTGCACTCTCCCCGCAAACCAGCGAACACCTTCGCGAACAATAATTGTTAATGCAATCCACAATCCAAATGTACCGACAATCGCCAGTAGTCCATCATTGCCTAATGGGAAATGGTATGGATTGGTGATGATGTTGTATTTTGGTACCGCTTGGATCTCCATCAGGAAAATCCAGCGTAATACCCACGCTAACGCCATCGACACTAACGCTAAAACCGTAATGTAAGGGACTGAGCGCACCGCTTTCACGTTACTCAATGCCATTACAAATGTGATTGCCCACAGTGCACAAACCCCCATTAACATCCACCAGCCCGGGCTTGCGACATCTAACTGTTGACGAACTGCAATACCTGACGTGGTATCACCGGAGATCCACAATGCAAAACAGACTGCAAACAGGAGTAATGTAATTACTTGGAAACGCGCCAAACGGTTTTGATATTGCGGCTCACGACGCGCGCCTAAGCTAATCAGTGCAGGCAACACTTGCATTGCACTTAAGAACATCAACACAGGCATCCACCAGCTAAACCAGATTGGACGAGCGACTAACACTGAAGCTTCACGACCGGTATACAGCAGTAAACCAATGGATGATAACGCACTGAGTAAGGCGACCCAGCGAGTCGCTTTATATTCTTTCTTCCAAATCAATTTGACCAACAGCGCTACAAAGTACAACCCAACAAACGTGGTAAATAGCGGTAACAACACAGAGCCCCACCACATCCAAGACCACATTGTTGGATGTGCATAAAAGTGCCATACACGCGCGGTTTGGTGCAGGTCTGCCGTTAATGCTAACGGCGCTGTTATTCCCATAGTGATAGCAATAAACACGGCGATCATTTCTAATCGGCCGTTTCCACTACGGTTTTGCCAATGAAGATAGCAGGCATACAGCACCGCACAGGCAGCAATTCCAATAAAGAAAAAGTATTGCACCGCCCAAGGAAGCCAGAAAAACTCTTGCGGCTGTGCCATGATTTCGGAAATATAGGTCACTTGTTCGCTCATCAGAACACCTCCTGCCATAATGCCGGTTGCCCTTTACCTTGCAACGGTTCCACAAACGCATCATCCAGCCCTAAATAAAATACCTGCGGCAACGTGCCACTTTCTGGTTTCAAGACTTTGATCTGCGCTTCGTGCTCAGAAAGCATCTTGCGAATAGTACTGTTAGGGTCTTTTAAGTCACCGATAATACGGGCGCCACCCACACAGGATTCGACACATGCGGGCAATAAACCGACTTCTAAACGATGCGCACAGAACGTGCATTTATCTGCGGTTTGCGTTGAATGGTTAATAAAGCGAGCATCGTACGGACAAGCCTGTACACAATACGCACAACCTACGCAGCGCTCGTTATCAATTACCACTATGCCATCTTCACGTTGAAACGTTGCTTGCACTGGGCAAACTGGTACGCAAGGCGGGTTATCACAATGGTTACACAGGCGAGGCAGTAGAACGTTAGTGAACCCTTCCTCCCCTTTTAAGGAGACCTGATATTGGTTAACCGTCGTTCTAAATTGACCTTGAGGTGTTTGGTTTTCAACGGAACAGCTGACCGTACAAGATTGACACCCTACACAACGGCGTAAATCAATCAGCATTCCATAACGTTTTTCAGGGTTGCCTTCACGGCGAGTTGGGGAAAGACTCAATCCCGCCTCAGCGATTGGGATCAGCGATGCACCCGCAGTGACGGCTCCAATCTGTTGTAGGAATTTTCGTTTACTCAGATCCATAATCGGCTCCAGTATTGACATTGCTAATGCGAAAATAAAAGTTAATAATCAATCTATTATTGGTTTATCTTACGTTTGGGTAACACCGTGTTACCGATGTCTGATAACCACTAAATTCTTATTTCTCTTTAAAATCGGTGTGTTATCTTTGTGCTACTCGAATGATTCTGATGCCATAGTAAGAATAAAAGCCTTGTACCCCTATTGTGGTTTACCACATACCCGAAGGGATATTGATCTAACGCAACGAATAAACCCCAAATGTTAAAAAAATCGTCTATGCCGTTGTATCACATACTTTTAATGACCTTGCTGCTATGGTGCATACCCGCGGGCGCGGCACAATGGACCATTGGTGTTCTCGCCTTACGTGGACCGAATTTCACACAGTTGCACTGGCAGCCTTTGGTCGATACGCTTAATCAGTCCATTCCGGATGAACGCTTTATCCTAAAGCCCCTGAATCTTGAAGAAATGAAAGAGGCGATTTCCAATCGCAAAATCGATTTTTTGCTGACTAATCCTGCACAATTTATTCAGCTTGATAACCGTTACCATCTGCGTTGGTTGCTCTCTTTGCGTTCTGATGTTGAACCGAACAGTACAACCCGCAACGTGATTGGTAGCCTTATCTTGGTACGCAATGACAGCGATATTCACGATGCAAACCAACTCATTGGTAAAAAGGTCGGTGCCATTTCGACGGATGCCTTTGGGGGATATTTATTGGGTTATAAAGTGCTACGAGACTTGGGGTATGACGCGGAAAAAGATTTTCGAATGCAATTTTTAGGCTTTCCTGCCGACGCACTATTATACGCCTTACGGGATAAATCATTGACTGCGGCAATTGTCCCTGTTTGTTTATTAGAAAACATGGATAGCGAAGGACTGATTGATAAACACCAATTCCGACCACTGATTCAAAAAGAGAGTGCATTGCCCTGCTTAACAAGCACTGAGCTATACCCTAACTGGTCATTTGCCGCGTTAAGTGAAGTGCCCGATAATTTGGTGGATAAAGTCACCAAGGTTTTATTATCTGGCGATGCACCAAGCATGCGCTGGGGAGCTCCCGCATCCATCACACAAGTTGAAAACTTACTGCGCGACGTTAACCAACACCCACAACAAAGAGAAATTTGGCAAGATATCGTCAGTTGGACCATCCAACACCAAATTACCATTGGAATTATCGCCTTAGCTTTTGTGCTACTGGGCATTAATCACGTCTGGATTGCTTTCTTAGTTCGCCGCCGCAGTCAACAATTGGAAGTCGCGCATAACCGCTTGCGACAGCAAGAAACTAACCTACAAAAAGCGCAACGACTCAATATATTAGGTGAAATGGCATCTGGATTTGCCCATGAACTTAACCAGCCCCTATCGGCAATCCGTAACTATGCCCAAGGCTCCATTTTACGATTAAAAAAAGAGTCTGAAAGCCACCCGCTTCTTGGTGCGATCAGTAAGATTGATGAACAGGCTCAACGGGGTGCTGATATTATTCAAAACCTCCGTTTATGGGCAGGGAAGCCAGGGCAAGAGTCTCCTCTGACACTTCGCCAGCACTCTGTCAAACAAACCATCAATCACATTTGGCAACTGTTGCAAGTTGAGCAACACTTCCCAATGGCTCGTTTACAGCTACCTGATAGCCCTGATGTGCAACTCTTGTTGCCAGATACCCTACTCGACCAACTATTATCCAATCTGATTAGTAATAGCCTCCAAGCAGGAGCCAACACATTAACGTTTAGCTTCCACTTTGCTGAAAACCGATTTTTGCTCGTATTACAAGATGATGCTGGTGGAATGCCCGACGAACAACTCAGTCAAGGGATCACACCGTTTGCTACGACGAAACCAGAGGGATTGGGGCTAGGCTTGGTGATTTGCCAGCGATTAATTCAAAGCCAAGGTGGCGATATTCATATTGAAAATCAACGTAATGAAGATGGGAAAGATGGTCTGCGCGTTACTTTGATTTTTAATTATTCGGGATAATCAGAAATAGCGCATGTTTTGCCACACAAAAGATAACATTCCCAATAACTATATGTGACAATGCTTTCAAAACCATTTATATGAATAAGAAATAAGCTACGAGGAATGAGTTAATGCCTGTCATTCACCTTGTCGACGATGACAGCGATGTCACCGATTCCTGTCAGTTTTTACTTGAAACGCTAGGTTATAGCGTCACTGTTTGGAACGACAGTGAACAGTTTGTTCAACAAGCGCCTTTACATGAAGAAGGTGTGGTATTGCTCGATATGCGGATGCCAAAACTGGATGGACGCCAAGTTCACCAATATCTCAAAGAGCAACAGAGTACACTTGCCGTCATTTTTCTTTCTGGGCATGGCGATATCCCAATGGCAGTAGAGCAAGTGAAACTAGGCGCTATCGACTTTTTACAGAAACCTATTGATAGCCAGCAACTTGCTGAAACTCTTGAGCAAGCTCGTCTGCAAACTATTAAAGCGACTGAGCGTTTTCTAATTCAACAGCGCTATGAAACGTTAACCCCCAAAGAAAAAGATGTGTGTGGCTATGTGCTTCAGGGGCTGATAAACCGTGAAATTGCAGAGGTTGCTTGTGTTTCTGTACGTACCGTCGAAGTCCACCGCTCTCGAGTGATGGAAAAAATGGCAGTTAGAAACCTTGCGGAATTAATGAGCACGATGCAAGCCGCGCAACTTTTTGCTGATTAATTTGATATCATTCAGATTAACAAGCTATTTTTAATTGAAATCCACTAAAGTAGAAACCGAAAAAACAATGATCCCAGCACCAAAATTTGAGAAAAGTTTATTACATCCCCGTTATTGGTTAGTTTGGTTTGGCATTAGCGTGCTATACCTGCTAGTCCTACTTCCTTATCCAGCCATTTATTGGATAGGCACCCGTTTGGGGCGTTTCTCCAAGCGCTTTTTAAAGAAACGCGTTCTCATTGCCGATCGCAATTTACAACTGTGCTTTCCCGAAATGAGCCAAGAAGAGCGTAAAAAACTAGTTGATCAAAACTTTGAATCCGTTGGTATGGGCGTTTTTGAAACAGGAATGGCGTGGTTCTGGCCTGATTGGCGAGTGCGCCGTTGGCTTAAAGTTGAAGGTCGTGAAAATATGCTCACCGCTCAAGAAACCGGTCGTGGCATTATTGTGTTAGGCGTCCATTTCTTAACGTTGGAAATCGGCGGTCGTGCATTTGGTATGTTGAACCCCGGCATTGGTGTTTATCGCGCTAACGATAATAAACTGATGGATTGGCTACAAACTCGTGGACGTTTGAAATCTAATAAATACATGCTCGACCGTAAAGACGTTAAAGGCATGATCCGCGCATTAAAAGAAGGGGAAATTTTATGGTATGCCCCTGACCATGATTACGGTCCTCGAAACAGTTCATTCGCGCCATTATTTGCGGTGGAAAAAGCGGCAACCACCAATGGCTCACAGATCTTATTATCTCTTGGCAATCCACTCGTTGTGCCGTTTTCAGCTATCCGCTTACCCGATGGTAAAGGTTATAAATTGCTGATCCAGCCTGCCGTGGACGATTTCCCTGTGGACGACAACGTCGCCACCGCGACGATGATGAATCAGGTCATTGAGAAAGAAATTTTACGGGCGCCAGAGCAATATATGTGGATGCACCGCCGTTTTAAAACGCGTCCAAAGGGAGAACCGTCCCTGTACGGCGATTTAGATAAAATCCACCACCGCTAGGCTATGTAATTCCCGACATTGTTGGTGTGTGGTGAATCACCCTATAGCTGCACATTTTCGAAACAACTCATATAGTAGCTAGGTGGTTCTCCCAAAATAGTTTGTGCTGCAGCTAGGCGGCAAATGAGTGGATCCCCAGGAGCATACACAAGTATGTGACTGGGGTGCGCGAATGAAGCCAACAACGCTGCGGCGCGAAATATGAAGGGAGCCCCCCCAAAATAGTTCGTGTTGCAGCTAGGCGGCAAATGAGTGGATCCCCAGGAGCATACACAAGTATGTGACTGGGGTCCGCGAATGAAGCCAACAACGCTGCGGCACGAAAATATGACGGGAGTGAAGCCAACAACGCTACGGCACGAAGTATGAAGGGAATGTATGAAGAAAAGTACTTACTGAAAAAAAAACCTCTACATTGTCTGGTTCGGCTGCTTTCTAACGGGCGCAGCCTTCAGCCTGATCATGCCCTTCCTCCCTCTTTATATTGAAGAGCTTGGCGTTACTGACCATACTTCATTGAATTTATGGACCGGTGCTGTTTTCAGTATTACTTTTCTCTTTTCCGCTATTGCCGCCCCTTTTTGGGGGCGCCTTTCTGACCGCCGCGGTCGTAAATTAATGTTGCTGCGTTCTGCCCTTGGTATGGCGATTGTGATGGTGTTGATTGGCTTTGCGCAGAATATTTGGCAACTTTTAGCTTTGCGCGCCCTTTTAGGCTTACTTGGCGGGTTTGTCCCGAATGCTAATGCACTAATTGCAACACAGGTACCCGTGAATAAAAGCGGATGGGCAATGGGTGTTTTGGCAACCGGTGCGGTTAGCGGTGCATTGATTGGTCCACTGATTGGTGGATTACTTGCCGACCAATATGGCTTGCGTCCAGTATTCTTTATTACCGCTAGCGTGTTGTTTATTTGCTTTTTTGTCACACTTTTCTACGTTCGTGAGCGTTTTACTCCTGTTTCACGCAAAGATGCCCTATCCGGAAAACAAGTTTTTGCCTCTTTACGTAATAAAAATTTAGTGATCAGCCTATTTTTCACCACGATGATCATCCAAGCATCAATTGGTTCGATTAACCCGGTGATCACTTTGTATGTTCGGGAGCTTTCAGACTCGATTGATAATCTTGCTTTTATCAGTGGGATTATTGCATCCATTCCCGGCGTTGCCGCGCTGATTAGTGCCCCTATGCTCGGTAAACTGAGTGACCGAATTGGACCCGACCGCGTTCTATTGGCAGTACTTGGCGCATCCATTTTTGTCTTATTCCCGATGGGATTAGTCAGTAGCTATTGGGAATTAGGCGCCCTGCGCTTCTTACTCGGCGCCCTTAACGCCGCGCTATTACCTGCCGTACAAACCTTAATTATTTATAATATTTCTCACCAAATCACTGGACGCATATTTAGCTACAACCAAGCATTACGGGATGTGGGGAATGTCACGGGTCCTTTAATGGGTTCCTTTGTTGCAGCAACATACGGCTTTAGAGCCGTGTTCTTCTTCACAGCCGTATTAGTGTTGGTCAACCTCATTTACTCTTGGCTTATCATTAGAAAACAATCTGATGGTCTAAGAGCATCTCCCTCTAAAGAGTAATGTTAATGTATCCCTTTTACACCAAAATATAACTTTTTATTATCTTTTCCACGAAAAGTTTATAAGCGCAAAAAATATTTTGTAACATACTGTTTTTAATCAACTTAATCGATTCAAAAAACATTCTTTTATTGTCAATAAAAATCCGTTATTCTGTGCCCCCTTATCGTAAGAATGAGAGTTACATCGAATTTTCATCTTAAAACTGACTTTCTTACGATAAATTCATTCTGCTTATTAGCAATTTTATAATAATGTATGCCGAAAATATGTTTGCAACACAGCATTAACATATCAATAAAAAACAGTGATGGCGCTTTTGCTCCACATTCACAATTCGGCACAACCTCTTAAGTCACAACGTACTGGAGTTCACAGATGAGTCATTCTGCGACTAAAACTAAAACTTTTTTCGGGCATCCTTACCCGTTGAGTTCGCTTTTCCTCACCGAAATGTGGGAACGTTTTTCTTTCTATGGTGTTCGTCCTCTTTTAATCCTCTTTATGAGTGCAACTTTGTTGCAAGGTGGCATGGGGCTGCCGATTGAACAAGCTTCTGCTATCGTGGGTATCTTCGCGGGTGGTGTTTATATCACATCATTACCGGGCGGCTGGCTCGCGGATAACTGGTTAGGTCAGCGTCGTGCCGTTTGGTATGGTTCTTTGATCATTGCATTGGGTCACTTGTCGATAGCGCTGTCTGCGTTATTTACCAATACCTTCTTCTTCGTGGGACTACTATTGATCGTATTAGGTACGGGTTTATTTAAAACCTGTATCACCGTCATGGTTGGAACCCTATATAAGAAAGAAGATACACGTCGTGATGGTGGTTTCTCTCTGTTCTATATGGGTATCAATATGGGTTCATTTGTTGCCCCATTAATTATCGGCCCATTACATGAAAAATATGGCTGGCATTTAGGCTTCGGTTTAGGTGGTTTGGGTATGTTAGTTGCCCTGCTTATCTTCCGTTTCTACGCTATTCCACAAATGCGTCGTTATGACAAAGAAGTCGGTTTAGATTCCACATGGAATCACCCTACCGTTCAACGTAAAAACGTCGGTAAATGGGTTGCAGTTGCCATGGCTGCACTGGCTGTACTGGTGGTGTTAATCAATAACGGTACCATCCCATTCAACCCTTCAGTCATCGCAAAAAGCTCGGCTTACATTATCTCAACCTGTGTGGGCATCTACTTTATTTTCATGTTCTTCTGTGCAGGTTTGAACAGCAGTGAACGCTCTCGCTTACTGGCATGTTTAATTCTGTTAATTGCTGCGGCGTTCTTCTGGTCTGCCTTTGAACAAAAGCCAACATCATTTAACATTTTTGCGCGTGACTATACCGATCGCCAATGGGGTAACTTCGAAATCCCAACGATTTGGTTCCAGTCAATCAACGCCTTATTCATCATTCTGTTAGCGCCTATTTTCAGCTGGTTCTGGCCTTCTTTGGCTAAGCGTAATCTGAACCCAAGCAGCATGACGAAGTTCGTTATTGGTATCCTGTTCGCCGCGGGTGGCTTTGCGGTCATGATGGTTGCAGCTAACCACGTTCTGGCAACACAAACTGGCGTTTCACCATTCTGGTTAGTCGGCAGTATTTTATTACTGACATTAGGTGAACTGTGCTTAAGCCCAATTGGCCTGGCAACCATGACATTACTTGCACCACAAAAAATGCGCGGTCAGGTGATGGGATTATGGTTCTGTGCAAGTGCGCTGGGTAACTTAGCTGCAGGTATCATGGGTGGTAATATCCGTAAAGACCAACTGGATTCAATGCCAGACCTGTTCTCCCACGTTTCTATCGCACTGGTTATTTGTGCTGTTGTGCTAGCAGCCCTGATTATTCCAGTCAGAAAAATGCTGCAAAACGCAGATAAAAACGAAGCAAAAGCGAAATAATATTATTCGTTATTAGATAGTCGTTGTTGGCGTAATAATCTCAACAATTATTGCGCCAACCTCTCCTCAATACCGCAAATCTCGTGCTACTCTTCCCTCACTTTTCTAATCATAATGAATTATTTCCATTCAAGGATCTTTTACGATGAGCACACTGTCTGTTCCGGTTTATTATGTCGATGCGTTCACTGATACCCTATTTCATGGCAACCCAGCCGCTATCGTTTTACTTGATGAGTGGCTTCCTGATGACAAGCTTATCGCTATCGCCGCCGAAATTAACTTATCTGAAACGGCCTTTCTGGTCGGTGAACATATCCGCTGGTTTACACCCGTAATGGAAGTTAAATTGTGTGGTCATGCGACCCTAGCCGCTTCGTATATTCTAAACAAGTTTAAGCAGCACCCGGCAAACCCTATTGTATTTCAGTCCTTATCTGGAGAACTGACGGTTCATAAAAATCAAGAAGGCTTCACGTTAGACTTCCCTATTTTAGATTGTGAACCTGCCGATATAAGCCAGTATCCACAATTAAGCGAGATCCTCGGTACCCCTATTTCCGAATTGTATTTAGCCAAAGACCGTTATATCTGCTTTGTTGATTCGCCAGAGCAAGTGCAGAATTGCCATCCAGATATGTTACGCCTTGCACAATTACCTTTGCAGGGATTAACCATTACCGCGAAAAGCGCCGATAACCAAGCTCACGACGAACAGTGTGACTTTGTATCTCGCTATTTTGCACCGGCCAAAGGTGTTAATGAAGATCCCGTCACTGGCACCTCTCACTGCGCGATTGCCCCACTTTGGGCTAAACGATTACAGAAAAACCCCGTATTAGGTCACCAGATTTCGGCTCGAGGTGGAAAAATACACTGCTTAATTGAACAAAATCGCGTCAAGATGACCGGAAAAGCAACACTCTTTTTAGCCGGAACGATTCAATTTTGATTAATCACTGTATTTATTTGTGATCGGGATTACACTTATCGGCAACATTAATGATATGTACATAAATGTTCCGGTAAGTAATTATTTTTACCGGTTCAAGTTTTTAAATAGTGAGAATTCAAAGAAAGTAAGGCTTAAATATGCGTTCCGATGTTGATGATGTAATCAAACAAAAAATTGAACAATCTGTTACCCATGTTTCTAAAGTGGTATTCCCAACCACTACTAACCACCATAGCACCCTATTCGGTGGTACTGCATTAGCATGGATGGACGAAGTTTCCTTCATTACCGCGACCCGTTTTTGCCGCAAAAGATTGGTGACCGTCTCCACAGAAAAAATCAATTTTACCCACCCTATCCCATCAGGCACCATCGTTGAATTAGTTGGGGAAGTGATCCGAGTTGGTCGCACTAGCCTTACCGTTAATGTCTCTATCTTTTTAGAAGATATGTACGCTGAGGGACGAGAAGAAGTGATCCACGGGCAGTTTAATTTCGTGGCTATTGATGAAAATGGCAAACCAACCCCGTTATTTGAACAGTAATCACGGCTCTCTATTTACCACCATTCTCATTGGTAAATAAAAAATGTGCGCCCGATCATTAAGATAGAGCGCACATTATTCATATTCTCGACATCAAGCGAATGCTAGGAATGGAGAGATACACAGTAAAATCCCAGTAAAAACAATCAGATATAAAGAGATACCTTTATATTTATGCAACATTGGGACTTTATAGACTAAATACGCTGGAATCAAACAACCTACCATCCCGAAAATTGGGCTACAGATGGATGTGAAACTCAGCACTGGTGCGTTCAGGATAATCGCACCCCAAGCTAATAACACAGCGAAAATCATAATGCCGTTCTTCACCCAATTTTCGTTAATACGCTCAACCGGCATCATGCGTTGTAATATGTTCATCACAATACCTTGAGTTGCTTCACGGAAACCTAAGTAAACCCCAAAGAACGCGGTCATGACGGCAAAGATATTTAACATGACACTGACGACAGTCACCCAACCACCCGGGAAGAATTTCGCCGCGATGGCTAATGCAGAAATATTTTGCTCATAGGCTTTCACTGCTTCGTCATGACCCATCGCTAACGTAAATGATACTGCGTAGAAAAAGACGGTACAGAATAAAACAATAAACGCAATATTCATTGCACGCAGGGCTTTATAACGTGCTACTTCGCGGTTCACGTTTTGGCTACGGAATGAAATCACCATTGGGCTTAATGTTTGAATAAACAGAATCGATGTTAATGTGAAAGGTAATGTGATGATTGCCTCTTTAAACAAGCGTCCAACTGGCGGCAATGAACCCACATTATATAAGTGCCACATCCCGACCATGGAAAGACCCAATGCAGCAACCACAAATAATTTAGTCAGAACCATAAAGCTTGAAAGCTTAAAGAGCAGTTTTTCACCACGAGAAGAAATGGCGACTAAAATACAAATCAGAACTAGGCCATACCAAGGACTTTCAGATAATAACCCATCCGTTACACCGAAAGTTTGCAAATAAGATGCGCTGTCATTCGTGATTGCTGTTGAATAAACAAACATCCAAATCACCAGCATAATAAAATAGAGCGCGCCAAGCAGCATACCCCAGTTTTTACCTAAATATCCGCTGATCACACTTGGATAATCTTTACATTCTGGTGATTCCGCCAGCGTGTTAATAAACAGACGTTGAAACAAATACATTGCAGGATAACCGACAACGGATGAGAGCAAAAATACCCATAAGCCCATCAAGCCAACTTGTACAGGGAGAAAAACAATCCCTGCACCAATCGCCATCCCGATACTCATAATCACCCAACCAACATCTGTGCCATCAAACTTAGTGGCAGCACGCCATTGTTCTTGAGTCATACCTGCGCGAGAAGCAGCCGTAGAAGCTTTTCCATCATCGACATTATCTATTGTAGGGATCGTAGCCATAATTACTCACTTAATATTGTTGAACTCTTAAAAGAGAATTTTTTTGTTTTAGATGCGACTTAAGTGGTTATTTCTTTCAATAACCTTAATTATTTGCAGGCTATTATAATGATTCCATCATAGAGGATATGTGAGAGAAAAATTATCTCTTTATTAACCTATAAAACCCCCAATAAAGAGAATAATTTTCTCTAAAAAGAGCAATCCGACGTAAATATCTCTATCTATCGACGGAAATAATCCCTATTAATTGTTTTTGACCTCAATAATTATAACTCTTTGTTTTTAAAGGTGTTAGCCTTTTAATAACCCATTAGTGATTATTAACAATTTCAACAATTATCCTTTTATTTCGTGCTAAACATCACAAGACACCATGATAACCACTACTATTCTTTGCAATAATTCCGTATTTTGTATTTCTCTTGTTAATTTTCGATATAAATAACTAGTTCGCTATTGAGAGTAATATTTAATTTTTACCCATTTATCGCGTCAAAGAGAATCGCTGCAGGCTTATTAATGAAGAAAAACATTTTGAATATTCACTCCTGAAGAGTAAAAAGCTCGTTTACTCTGTATTTTCGATGGAGCGTTGATATTTATAAATTATAGAAGTAGAGTATTTAATGCGTTGATGGTTATATCCTGTCGTTAATAACTGTTAACACCGTTTCGAGTTTATCTTGAAATAAGGATATTCATAGCCAACTTAAGATACGGAAAGCCTTATGTTACGATTATTGACCTTCATTTCTTTATTTATATTTTCAACGAATTTAACTTTCGCTGCCCCTGTTCCTCCCGAAGTTATTAAGCAAATTGAGCAACAAGCACAAAAAGGGGATGTTAAGGCTCAGGTTATGCTGGGCATTGGTTACTATGTCGGTAACGAAATTAAGCAAGATTATCCGAAGGCCAAGAAATGGCTTACTATGGCCGCCAATAAAGGCAATGCGGATGCTCAACTATTTCTAGGTGATATGTATCTTAATGGTAATGGCGTTCAATCTGATTTTGAAACAGCTTATGGTTGGATTGAGAAATCGGCGAATAAGGGAAATCCTGAAGCCATAAACTATATGGGCCAATTCTATTACCAAGGTGCCGGCGTAAAACAAAATTATCTCGTGGCTTTTGAGTGGTTTCAAAAAGCAGCAGATAAAAAGTTCCCACCCGCTGAATATCAATTAGGAAAAATGCTACAAAATGGTGAAGGAACTGAGTTTAATGAAAAACTCGGTGCTGAATATATTGATAAAGCGTGTAAAGGTGGATTAAAACCTGCCTGCCCAGAAAAAGAAACCACAAAACCTAAAGCGCCTAAAAAATAATATTTTCCTTGAAAAGCGGTGATACCCCCCTCATGTATTGCCGTTTTCTATTGTCATTATTTCTATTATCTATTTTTTATTCCCGTCAATTGCGTACTCCCGCTCACATCATTTTTAATCCAACTCAGTTAATATTAATTTATTAACAATCAATATGAAAAATGATTAAAATGTTCTAAACTTATAATATAAAAGAAAAAAGGAGATATTATGTACAATACAATTTTAGTTCCTATTGATGTTACCGAAGACGACCTCACCAAAATGTTAGTTCCGCATGTTAATGCAATGCAGAAACTAAACAATTCTACTGTTCATTTTTTAGCTGTGACTGCACCCATTTCCAATTACTTACGCTATGGCGGCACTATTTTGCCAGGTGACTTTCCAGATGATCAAAAACAAGCTGATATCATTCTGAAAGAGCTGCAAGAGAAAGTTAAACTGTTCTCTATCCCTGCAGATAAAGTGCAAGTAAAAGCGGTTGTAGGTTCAGTTAAAGATGAAATTTTGGCAACAGCTGAAGATATTAAAGCGGATGTTATTCTACTCGGTTCACGTCGCCCAAGTATGTCTACCTACTTATTAGGCTCGAATGCGGCCTCTGTTGTACGTTATGCGAAAACTAGCGTATTAGTGGTTCGCTAATCCACATAAAGGGTTAACAACCACAGAAAACTCTATTTTAACTCGTCGAATGGTTAGGGTTAAAGCTTGTTACACTAAAGGGCAATTCCATACAATTTACAAGCCCATTCATTCGATACTTAAGGTAGATTAGAGGCTCATAAACATTTTCGTGACTATTTCACACCCTGCTCCTCAGAGCAGGGTTTTTTATGCCTCATTCAAGCATTATTGGCCATTGAATATCACTGTTTCAACGCCGATTTCATCACATTTTCAAAATCTTCCCATGAACAATACCCATTTTTATCAATCGGGCAGTTTTTCAATTCAAGGGTAACGTGTTTTGGCGGAGTTGCTAAAGAGAGGTAAGCATTGTCTCGCAACTGATCTGCGGTTTGATACACATACTCAATCTTCACATAGTCCTTTTTCTCTTTTTTATCTGTCCAGCGTTGGAATACTAATTTACCGCCAATCGGTGTGTGCTCATATTGTTGAGGTAATTGGTATGGTTTGAAATCCATCGCAGACAGCACTGAAGCAATATTTGAATCATGTCCCACTAAGAAAATAAATTTAGCAGTTTCGCCTTTATTGACAGAAACAAAACCTTTATCCATATAGCTCAAAATTGGATGTGCCACATTTTTTGCGATGATTTTCGGTGAAAATAACGTTTCTTGATAACCATTTTTTAAGGTATTCAGCTTTTGCCATTTTTCATCGCTATTGACCATTCCCCATGCCACATCTTTCTCAGGGAAACCTTCATAATATTGCAGGTCAATTGCATCGACGGCAGAGTTAGCCATCTTCAAAGGCCCACTCACACCCGGCTCTTTATCGGCTTCAATGATAAAGCTATTTTTTGGCGTGGCTAAATTACACAGTTTGTCCGTCACGCACTTCTTCGAATCTTTTATATTGAGAATATTGCCAAGCTCATCGTAACCTGGCTTCAGGTTTAACCCTTTAAGGTGGGACTCCATCGCATCGATTGCTTGCTTTTTAAACTCAGGAGAACTGTTAGTAATAATTGGATTAAATACAGGGTCCATCGTGCCAATTTCTGGCTTGTGATGGATATTCACTTTACACCCAGGGAATGCTCCCGCAGTAAAGAACTGGGCTGTTGCAATGGTTCTTTGTAGGCTGTTGGTGTAAACATAAACATCATCGCTGCTGGTTGGGCATAATTCATTAGCAAAGAGCTTATTGCTGTCGAGCCACTCTCTAAAATAGTGTCCCATATACACTTCGAGCGCCCCGCCCTTTGTCGTTAAATAGCCACTTTCTGCATCCCATGCGGGCCACTTTTTATTCGTTATTTCAGTCAGGATCCCTGTATTAACAATAGGAGTACGTAAATTATGACGACTTAGGACTAAAACTTGGTCTAATTCCATATTTTGTGAATTATCTGTACTTGCAAGTGCGGGGGCTATTGGTGCGAATAACGCCGCCGATAAACACACTGTTAGCATTTTATATTTCATCAGCATACTCCTACCATGGTTTTTAAATTGATTAACATAATCAAGCAATAAACACTGCAATAAAATAAAGTATAGTGCTTATATGAATTTCGGGGACATATCCTCTAATAATGAAGCAGTTATCTTTTTTTTCTGAGAGTAATATCCCAAAAACGCCCCTTAACTAAAATAGCCATCAAATATTAACTTTCAAGCCTGACAATCTAAGATAAATTCTCTATATAAGGATAAAATGCAATGAATATTCAACCAGCTACCGCTAATCATTACGATGAAATCATGCGTGTTTGGGAAGCTTCAGTAAGAGCAACCCATGATTTTCTGCCAGAAAAGAATATTGAAATGCTAAAAACACCCATTAGGGAACAATACTTACCTAATTTGTCTGTTTTTGTCGCTTTAAATCCACAAGGTGAAGTCACTGGATTTTTAGGGGCTGGGGAAAATCGACTCGAAATGCTGTTTATTTCCCCGCAAGCGAGAAGAACTGGCATCGGTAAACAGTTGCTGAATTACGCCATTGAGCAGCTAGGTGTTAATGAAGTCGATGTGAATGAACAAAATCCGCAAGCGGTTGGTTTCTATCAACATATGGGATTTGTTCAATATGCGCGTTCTGAACTTGATGGGGAAGGAAATCCATTTCCTTTACTGCATATGCGATTAGCTAAATAGCGACAGATTTATAGATACTGACTATTCATCACTGTATTCACCAGAAAATGGTTAAATACGTCATACTGACTCTGTGTGAAAGGCGTATTTAAGCTTAAAATTTCCAGCTTATGAGGTGAATACTGGGTGTTATAGCATGGGTGATGATGGACATAGTCATTTCTAACAAAACCATTTTTTTCATAGAAATGAAGGCGTTTTTTCGCAACCTCATCAACTAATGGGTCTATCTCTAACACTATCTGTGGGTACAACTGGCACAGTGCGGTCAACGATTTTTGACCGTAACCTGCCCCACGAATGTGTTGGTCAATAGCAAAATGTTCAATGTAGAAAAAGGCATCAATAGCCCACCCCCCGATAAACCCAACAAACTGATTATTATCAGTAATTTTATATAAATAGTATTGTTCTAGCGGAAGTAATGCCGCTCTTCCTGCATAAGAACGTTGTTCGTGGTCAGGGAAGGAAATATCGTATAGCGCATTAATTAATTCATTATCGTGTTTATCATTTGCAGAAATTCTTACCAGTTCAACCATTTTCCCTCCGAAATCACTCAAGATAATCAATCTAAAACATGACATTCTTTAAACATAAAAAAGCCACTGTCATTGTGTAACCTTTTCGGTAACGTCAACAACAGTGGCTTATATTACTTAATTGACAGCCAAATTACTGGCTTTTTTCAGCTTCCGCTTTGGCTTCTTTCGCTTCAACATCACGATACCAACGTGGGTGATGTTTCTTCGCCCAGCGACGGCTCACTTTACCTTCAATCATGCCGTTGATAGATCCTTTAACCCAGAATGCCATATACATGTGGATTAAAATTGCATGGATCAGAATAATCGCTGCTAATGCGTGAACCAAAATACTCCAACGCACCATCCAAATTGGGAATAAATGTGCAAAATAAGGGCGCCACATGATAATACCGGTGACCAAGAGTACAAAAATCATACTCATGATGCTCCAGAACATCATCTTTTGACCCGCGTTATATTTGCCCACATCAGCCACTTCATGTTCATTGCCTTTGAGAACTTGGACAATATTCAGGATCCAAGGAATATCTTTTCTATCTGGAATATTGTGTTTCACAAAGCGCACAAACATAAACATCAGTACGACAAAAATCAGCACACCGAAGAAAGGATGCAGAATTCGACCCATTTGTGGCGTACCGAATGTTTCGGTTAGCCACTTTAAGGTTGGGAAAAATAACGCAATCCCTGACAATGCAACTAAGAAGAAGCTGATAACCACTGTCCAGTGGCACGCTCGGTCAATAAATTTCGTCCGAACGATCATTTTGCTCTTTTTACTCATGGTCATCTTTCTCCTCTTCATCATCCACTTCTTTGTTTGGACCAATACCCACATAGTGGAAAATCAGCCCCGCAAATGTGGCGATAAAGCCCGCTACCGATAATGGTTTCAGGATGCTTTGCCATAGATTAATTGGGGTATCAATCTGTGGATCTTTTGGTAACCCGTGATACAGCTCAGGTTTATCCGCATGATGTAACACATACACCACATGGGTTCCCCCAACCCCTTCCGGATCATAAATGCCAGCTTGGGCATAACCACGTTTTTGCAGTTTTTCAACACGCTCAGCGCCGTATTCCAGCATTTCGTTTTTAGTACCAAAACGAATCGCACCTGTTGGGCAGGTTTTCACGCAAGCGGGTTCTTGTCCCACTGCGACACGGTCAACACATAACGTACATTTGTACACTCGATTATCTTTTGGATTTAATCGAGGAATGTTGAACGGACAACCCGCGATACAGTAACCACAACCAATACAGTGTTCCGATTGGAAATCCACAATACCGTTAGCATATTGAATAATCGCACCCGCAGATGGGCATGACTTCAAGCAGCCAGGATCGGCACAGTGCATACAGCCATCCTTACGGATAAGCCATTCCAATTTACCTTGTTCACTGATTTCGCTAAAACGCATCACCGTCCAAGATTTAGCACTTAAATCGGTTGGGTTATCGTAAACCCCAACGCAGTGCCCGACTTCATCACGGATATCGTTCCATTCCGAACATGCCACCTGACAGGCTTTACAACCGATACAGGATGACACGTCAATGAGCTTACAAACTTCAAATTTATCGTCACGCGCCTGTGGTGGAGGCGTAATGCTATTGGTCGCGGAACGTTTAATAATGTCTTGAGATTGCATGGACATAGTTCCCTCCCTTACACCTTCTCAATGTTAACTAAAAACGCTTTATACTCAGGAGTCTGAGAGTTAGCGTCCCCCACAGATGGCGTCAACGTATTGGTAATAAAGCCTTTTTGCGTTGCACCTTCAAAGCCCCAGTGAATAGGAAGCCCGACGGTTTCAATCGGTTTACCGTCTACCATCAGGGTTTGCAGACGTGGTGTTACCACAGCAATCGCTTTAATAAAGCCACGTTTACTGCTGACTTTAACCTTATCACCCAAAGCGATGCCTTTGGATTTCGCTAAGGTTTCACTGATTTCCACAAACTGCTCCGGCTGAGCAATGGCGTTCAAGCGTGCATGCTTCGTCCAAGTGTGGAAATGCTCCGTTAAGCGATAAGTGGTTCCGACATACGGGAATTCTTTATGATCGCCAAGACGTTTCTTGTCATCTTCAAAAATTCGCGCAGCAGGGTTAGAGACCACATTTGGATGCAGAGGGTTAGTTCCCAATGGCGTTTCAAATGGCTCGTAGTGCTCAGGGAATGGACCTTCTGCCATTTTATCAATCGCAAACAGACGACCTAAACCTTCTGGTTGCATAATAAATGGCCCTGTACCAACTTCTGGAGCTGACGCGTTAAAGTCAGGCACATCGTTTCCGACCCACTTCTTACCGTTCCACTCAATCAGAACCAGATCTTTATTCCATGGCTTACCTTTGGTATCACAAGAGGCGCGGTTATAGATAACACGGCGGTTTAATGGCCATGCCCATGCCCAACCCAATGTATTACCAATACCGGATGGGTCGCTGTTATCGCGATTCGCCATCTGGTTACCTTTCTCAGTCCAGCTACCAGTGTAGATCCAGCAAGAAGACGCCGTTGAACCATCAGCGCGTAGCAGTGCGAATGAATTCAGAAGCTCGCCTTTTTTCGCTTGTAAGTTGCCATCCGCATCATATAAGTCGACCAGTGCAACCCCGTTGTTCTCTTTCGCCACTTCTTCCGATTCCGGATGGAATTGACGTTTATAATCCCAACGCATTTGCAGCAATGGCTCGCGACCTTTACCACCTTCTTGTTCATACATCTCACGGATTTTATGCAAAATACCCGTTAAGATCTGACCATCGTTACGTGCTTCACCCGGGGCATCCGCTGCTTTCCAGTGCCACTGTAACCAGCGACCAGAGTTAGCAATGGAGCCGTCTTCTTCCGCAAAGCAGGTTGAAGGTAGACGGAAAACTTCCGTTTGAATGGAAGCAGGGTCAACATCGTTCATTTCGCCGTGGTTCTGCCAGAAATTCGCTGTTTCGGTGGTTAATGGGTCAACCACGATTAGATATTTCAGCTTACTTAAACAGCTAACCACTTTGTTTTTATCTGGGAACGAGGCTACTGGGTTAAAGCCTTGGCAGATGTAGCCGGTGACTTTATCTTTGCTCATCATGTCGAAATACTTCATGACATCATAAGCTTGATCCCATTTAGGTAGCCAATCAAAGCCCCATTGGTTCTCTGGCTGAGCAGCATCACCGTAAAATGACTTCATCAAGCTGACGAAGAATTTCGGATAGTTGCTCCAGTAGTTAACCTGATTAGGTAATGTGGCTTTTGGCGTATTCGCGGCTAAATAGCTATCAACATCTAACTGTTTTTCTGATGGCAGTGTTAAATAGCCCGGAAGGCTCGTCGATAGCAGACCTAAATCCGTTAAACCTTGAATATTTGAGTGTCCACGCAGCGCATTCACCCCACCACCACAAATCCCCATGTTGCCTAAAAGCAACTGGATCATCGCCATGGTACGAATGTTTTGTGCGCCCACGGTATGCTGAGTCCAACCTAATGCATACAGGAATGTCCCCGCTTTATCTGCGGCGCTCGTGGTTGCCAGAATTTCACACACTTTTAAGAAATCTGCTTGCGATGTACCACAGATCCGTTCAACCATTTCAGGGGTATAGCGGGAAACGTGTTTTCTTAGCAGATTCCAAACACAGCGCGGATCTTGCAGCGTGTCATCACGTAATGCATGACCATTTTCATCAAACTTATAGTTCCAACTGGTTTTGTCATAACGACCGTTTTCAGCGTCATAACCACTGAATAAGCCATCGTTAAAGTCAAAATCATCTCTGACAATCAAAGATGCGTTGGTATAGTTCTGAACGTATTCCGCATTTATCTTATTATTTTCAATTAGATAAAGTAGAACACCAGAAAGGAAGGTAATATCCGTTCCTGAACGAATTGGCACGTAATGATCGGCCACCGATGCGGTACGCGTGAAACGCGGGTCTACCACAATCAGAGTTGCATCATTATTGTTTTTCGCTTCAATCGCCCAACGGAATCCGACAGGGTGAGCTTCAGCGGCATTACCGCCCATCACCATAATCACATTGGCGTTTTTAATATCAACCCAGTGGTTGGTCATCGCACCGCGACCAAATGTTGGAGCAAGACTTGCTACCGTTGGTCCGTGTCAGACGCGCGCTTGGTTGTCGACCGCTAACATACCGAGCGATCGTGCGAATTTTTGGGTTAACATCCCCGTTTCATTGCTAGCCGCAGAGGCGCAAAGCATCCCTGTCGATAACCAGCGATTGACAGTGGCGCCTTGTTCATTTTTTTCAATAAAGTTGGCATCACGGTCATCTTTCATTAAGCGGGCAATACGCGTAAAGGCATCGTCCCAACTAATGCGTTCCCATTTATTCGAGCCTGGTGCACGATATTCAGGATAACGTAAACGACTGTCACTACGAATGTAATCTAGTAACCCTGCCCCTTTCGGACACAGAGCACCGCGATTCACTGGATGATCGGCATCACCCTCGACGTGGAAGATGGCAGAGCGAGCATTCATTGCCCCATCACCCATACTATAAATCAGCAATCCACAACCCACGGAACAATAGGTACAAGTATTACGCGTTTCTTTCGAACGCAATAATTTATTTTCACGTACATTAGCCATTGCCATTCCTGGCATAAAACCTAACGCAGCTACAGTTGTACCTGCCATCCCGCCGGCGCAGATTTTAAAAAACTTTCTGCGACTGACGTTCATTATTAACCTCTTTTTATTTTTGTATATTCGCGGGAGAGAATATCAGTCACTTGTAATTAGATATTGCCTAAAATCAATGAAAGTGAAAATAAAGGTTAATTAATATCATTTAGGTAGTTAATTAGCCATTAAAAATACTACTTAATGAGTAATTATTGTTAAATTGATTTGGATCAATTAGATAGATTATTTGAATTAAGTAACAAATTAAGTTAAATAAAGATAATGCAAATGAATTTTAATTAGATTAGAAAATGTTTTTTATATTGTGGTTTATACCTACATTAAAATAAATAACCAATCCATATATTAAGCTAGATATTTAAAATTAACTTAATATATGGGTAGTTATTATTTCCAACCGCTAATAATAATACCCGCGCCAAGTAAAACGACCAGCGCACCAATCCAATCTGTAGCAGCAAGAGAAACACCATCAACGACTTTTAGCCAGATCAATGCCGTGACAATATAAATTCCACCGTAAGTGGCATAAATACGTCCGCTGGCTTCCGGGTGTAACGTTAACAACCAAACAAACAGCATTAAGCTGAGTACTGTGGGTACTAACAGCCAAATACTCCCCTGTTTTTTCATCCATAAATAAGGGAAGTAGCAACCTAAAATTTCTGCTAGCGCAGTTAAAAAAAATAATCCAATAATTTTTAATGACATAAAAATGTTTTCTTCTCAATAAAATCACTATTTATGCCACCTAATAAGAGGCGGCATATTGTTTAAGCTTGCTTAACAAATAGCAGTGATACGCGTCTTGCAATAGGCAAAACAAATAATACGGTTGGGAATGCAATCATCCATGAAATAGCCCATGAACTCATCCAAGGCGCATAAATTTCGGAGGTGAATCCCAGTGCACGAAGAGTACTTATTAGTGAAACAATACCGCTCATCACCAAAGATAAAAAGAAAGGCACCAGAAAAAACAGGGCGCGCATAGGAAGTTTAGGAATACCTAAAATATAGTTACGATCTTGAAAGGACATACAGTCTCCATTAATCAGCGGATACACAACAGCATATAACTGTTGGTGCAACAAAGTTATATGCGTTGATTAACGTAAACGCTTACGAGTCATAGAGACCAATTGAGAATCATTCTAATCTTTAATGATATTTTGTCAATACACCTTTTAACATCTTATTTACTCAATTTTATGCAGATTATCCTGATAAAAAATTAAGCACTTCACTATTGCAAATTCTACCTACCCATTTATTATACGCCGTATAATAAATTAGAGAGAGAATGCAGTGGTGACTACTGGACATGTTTTTATTGCAACCAGCCTTGATGGCTTTATAGCCCGTGAAAACGGCGATATCAGCTGGTTACTTGAATTAGATTCAACTGGAGAAGATCACGGTTATGATGCATTTATTGCTAATATTGATGTGATTATTATGGGTAGAGGCACCTACGAGACAATAAAACATATTCAACCTTGGTTTTATAATCGTCCGGTCATTGTGCTATCAAAAATACTCGCTCAAGAAGCTATCCCTGAAGAATTAATAGAAAAAGTACGCTTCGTTGACCTATCCCCTAAAGAAGTCATGCAGATGCTAAAAGCAGAGGGATATCATCACGCCTATATTGATGGTGGAAAAGTGGTTCAATCTTTTATTTCTGAAGGATTGATCAGTGACCTGATCATCACTCGGGTCCCCATTTTATTGGGTGCTGGTCGCCCATTGTTTGGTAAAATTTCTAACGATATTCACTTATACCATACACAAACTAAAATCTTTGATTCTGGATTTATCCAATCCCACTATGAAATAAAACAGTCCTCTAATGAAGGCCAATAATAATGGATCACGCATTGATAGCAAAAACACAAACAGTGAGGTCGGTAGGACGCCCAAATAAGAAACAACCAAAAATATCAGCAGAGGCGATTGTCAGTGCGGCAATAATATTTATTGATTCCCATGGATTTTCAGCACTCAGTATGCGAGCGCTCGCCAAAGAAATGGGCATTAACCCTATGACAATTTATTACTATTTTGAAGACAAAGAGTGTTTAGTCAAAGCGATTGCCAACCAGGTTTACGCTGAGGTAATGCCTTGTTTATCGGGAACACCCATCGAACAAATAAAGTACCTATTAACTGAATACCGAGAACGTATTGTGCGTTATCCTGAATTAACGTTATCAATATTTAATCACCCAAATTCTTTTCCTGAAGAGGCGCTGCGAATAACCAATACCCTTATCAAGCTTGCGATGGAATTAAAATACTCTCTAGAGCAAGCCACACTTTGGGTACATATTTTGGTTGATTTTACTCATGGTTCTGCACTAGCAGTAGCAAAAAGGAAAACTAATACAGAAGAAAATAGAGAGGAAAATGAGCTGATCTATTATCATCAAGCTATTGATAATTTATTGGTAAGAATAAAAGAATAAAAGAATAAAAGAATAAAAATTAAAAGAGAAAGATAAAGATAAAGATAAAGATAAAGAGCGGTTTCCTCTTTCTCTTCATCTCATTAACTTACTTTTTCATTGCTAAAATCACACTAGACGCTTTCACGATAGCCGTGACTTTACTGCCTGCCGCCAATTTCATCTCAGCAACACTGTTATTTGTTACCACTGCAGATAATTTAGTGCCTGCCCCAGTCGTCAAATGGACAACTGCATTCACACTGCCCGTTTCAATCGCATCAATACGCCCAGTGAACTGGTTACGAGCCGAAAAGAGATACTCGTGATCATCCGAAACTAAGACAACCCATGGCGCTTTAATAATGGCAACAGCCTGCTTGCCTTTTGCCAAACCTAGCAGCTGGGTGCTATTTTTCGTGATCACTGCAGAAATTGTTTCACCATTACCTAAGCTTAAAACCACTTCATCATTAACTCACCAGCCAAAACTGATTCGACCGTTCCTGTAAGCTGATTACGTGCTGAAATTGACATAGAAAACCTCATTTAATGGAAGACCAGTGAATATTGAAGCGATAGTAAGCTTTTTAAATATTGTTTACAAACAGTCAAAATTCTTGACCCTTACAAATGAGTGGCGAATCACATTTAGGCTTTGAAGCCATAAACTCTATTGTTCTCATGAAAAAAGACTCAATTGTTAAATATTGAATTCTTATTTTTTAATAAATACACTTAAAAAAGCCCCACTGATATACATTTATCAATGGGGCTTTTTCGTAAAATTAATTTATAAGTATTATATTAGTCCGCGGAGCAGCCTGTCGTAAACGGTGCCTTTGTGGTTAAAGCCGCTATCGCTTCACGATAACAAAGCTCCAGTTTTGCTCTGCTATCCGCCGTAATATCCAGATCCACCAAATAACCATCATTAATACCGTAGATCCAACCGTGAACCATAATATCCTGCCCTCTTTTCCAAGCAGATTGTAATACGGTGGAGTGGCCCAGATTATAAACTTGCTCAATCACGTTCAATTCACATAAACGATTAATACGTTCTGTTGGTTTAAGCTCACCTAACATTCGACTATGTTTAAACCAAATATCTCGAATATGCAGCAGCCAATTATCAATTAAACCTAATTCCTTATTGTTAATCGCAGCCTCAACACCACCGCAGCCATAATGCCCACAGACAATAATATGCTCCACTTTAAGCACATCAATAGCATATTGGATAGCAGATAAACAATTGAGATCAGTGTGAACCACGAGATTCGCTATATTTCGATGAACAAACAGGTCGCCGGGGCCAACTTTAATTAATTTTTCAGAAGGTACTCGGCTATCAGAGCAACCAATCCATAAAAACTTAGGTTGTTGGTCTTTTGATAATTGTCGAAAAAAGCCGGGGTCTTGTTCTTTAATCGACGTTGCCCATTCTCTGTTATTCACAAATAGTTCTTTAATTTTATCCATCGCCATGTGGCACGCTCACTTACAAATCTTGCTATATATGATATTTAAAACTTATTTATAAAAACGCAGTTAATTTAATTAATGTCCCTAAATTTACCAGAAGATTACTCTCAATCGGTAAATATGCAAAAAGTAATCTGTAGATAGCTTATTTTCTGAATATAGGTGTTTTTTTGACTTCCATCCAATTAGCTGCACTTTCTCAATCCGTTTTTGCTCTTTTTCTTTGTCAAAAATCGTATTGAGTTTTTCATGGGCATTGTCCGTATCACGGCTTAAATCCACCACTTTGGCTGTCAACCTTGTAGTCGGCTTGGTTCTTGATATCCCCAAAGCCCAGCGTACCCGTGTCGAGCTTGTTTTTGTCTTTGTCTGCGGTCGAGGCGATAACCGCCCCATCCAGTTGAGTGTGTTTATCGACGGTGATATCGAAACCGCCTTTGCCTGCCTGGATACCCGTTTGTTCTTTCACACTGTCATAGTTGCTCTTGATTTTATCTTAGCTGGCACTGATGTTCGCTGAACCACTCATTGAACCGTAGGTAAAGCTGCCTACCGCACTCATATCTTGTTGCTTCGCATCCAGTGTGGTTTCGGTGTGAGTGCTGTCTGGGCTGCTGTCTTTATTTTTATCCGTTGTGGTAATCGACAGATTTTGTCCGGCATTTAAGGTGCTGCCTTGGGATTGAAAGTTGTACGCGATGGCAAAGTAAAACACCGACAGCTAAAGAAGAAGCGATTAAAACCAGACGATATTCAGTGGATTACCCCCAAACAGAGGTAAACCCAACCCCAGTCCACAACTGATACTCAGCGGTAAGTGGTTGAAGGAAATTAGATTTGAGGTGGGTAGTCACTTTACCCTCACCCGCCAAGCCGGACAGTTGATTATCCGGCTGGCTGAGGAGATCCTAGTGTGTGGCGAGGATCTCCTGTTCTTAAAATAGTACAAATACTTAATCTTTAATATTTTTTTCTTCATATGTCAGTTGAATTTTAATAGACGACAAAATTTCACTAACTCGATTTATAAACTCAATACATTCATGAGGAATGCTATACTTAAAGTAAATTTTAAACATAACCTCCTTTCCAAAGGCATCTGGATATTTCTCTAACATATCTCCACTTTCAACAAATTCTATATATTTATTAATTTTTTCTTGTAATTTATATAAATGCTCATTTGTATATTCTGACCACTGTAAATGATCTGTAATAACTAATATAACTTGTGGAGGCACTATGTCTTCGCAAGTAACTGTAATTAAATCGATTTTATTTAAATCTTCTATAGACATGTAATATCCTTAATTATCAGTTGCTTTTGGTCTAACAACTTCAACTTCTGTCGGTGGTATTTTAGTTCCACCTTCAAATCCAGGCTTTCCTTTTCCAACAATGGTTCCGCCTTCAGCTTTAAGTTCAGGAAAACCTTTTTCTTGGTTTTTAGTGAATGGAGCCGTTTGAGAACTCTTACATTCTATACACTTAATATTTCCATTTTCATCTTTAGCCATTATATCAATTCTAACTTTAGTTCCTTTATTTGTTTCTATAGTGATTTCTCTTGAAGGCGTTTTTAAACTAGGATTTGATTTTATCTCATCAAAAATAGAGCTCTCAAACTCCTTACCTTTTTCACTATTTTGCTGAACATTTGTTGGCGGATTTGGTGATGCTACTTTCGTCTTAACACCATTTTCAAAGGTATAGTATCCACCATTATTACTATAAACCGTGTTTCCTGATACATCTGTCTTGCCAGTATTGCTATATGTACTTCCTTTCGGACCTACTATTGCATTATCTTTTGCACTGTAACCTGTCGGTAATTTAGAACCTTTTCCTTGTTCATTAGCCGTATTACCTTTATTTCCTTTAACAGCCGTTGATATAACAGTAATACCTGTGTTCTTGCCTACACCGGCTATCCCTATTTGATCAAGGCCTTCTTTACCACCTAAAGCAATTTTAACTTCTGGTGTCGCTGCGTTAAAAATTGCTGAGGCTGTTAACTCATTCTCATTTTTAACTAAGTTAACCAGTTCTTTTCTGTCTTCAGCACTTAATGAATCTACCCATGCAGCCCATTTTAGTGAGTCTGCTTGATCTACACCGGCAAGGAGTTCTCCCCAAGACTCTATAGAATCAGTAATTTTACCCGCTTTCGCATCAGCGACTGCTTCGTCTCGTTTCTTTTTACTAAGTGCGCGGAACTGGTCAAATATCTTATCTTTATCCGCACCCGTTTCTGTTGCTTTAATTAATTCTTGTCTTAAATCGAGGACATTTTTATTTGATAGATGGTTATTCTCAACCGCATTCTTCGCTGCTTGCGAGCCAGTAATTGCCCCCGCCACATCACCCGTAGTAAGACCACCCGCTAATCCTGAAGCCAATTGGCTCAGTGCACTGACTTGCTGTTTCTCACTTTCGGTTAAGTCTGAAACCTGCTTGCCCGGGGAAGAGGGTGTTCAAGATAACATGAGCGGACAGCTCACCGCCACCGGCACCTAATCCTCCTGCAGCAGCAGATTGGTTATTTAGCTCAGCGACTATAGCACCTAATACTGCGTGTGCCATCGCATTCGCGGCTTTATTATCTTCGCCAACCTGCTGTTTTATCAATGTCGCTAAGTACGGCGATGAGGCATTCGCCAGTGCCCCCGCTAAGTTATCACCTGCTAGCCCTTGCAGCAACCCGGTGACGGCTTGAGCCGCTTTTTGGAAGTCGCTGCCCGTGCCATATTGTGCCATGGCGTTGTTATAAGCTTGGTCTTTAATGGCCTGCTCGGTGGGTGTTTTCCCTGCGGCTTCCAGTTGTTGCTTCGCGACCGCTAATGCATCGGGGTCTTTTTGGGCTTTGTAGCCCGCAATTTCCCCTTCGGTGCGGATGATATCCATGGTCTGGTTGCCGATTTCACCAATCAACTGGGATTGTTTTAAGCGGTTTTGTTCTTTCTCTTTATCGAATATCGGGTTGATGCTGCCGTCATTGGCATGCTCGGTATCGCGGTTGAGCTCGTTAACATCCTGTTTTTGTTTGTCGTCATTGCGAACAATGATAGTACCGTCACTGACCGCTGATTGCGTGGTGCCTTCCGCATGACTGCTGTTATTGGCGTTAGAGAGTAACCCACCCGCGGCATTGGTCACCAACTGACTGCCTATCGGACCACCAGTGCCAATCGAATCGCCCGTGTGCTCGGCGGTAAAGTCGGCTTTGTTATCGATATCTTTCCAGCCTAATGTGCCCGTATCGAGGCGATTTTTATCTTTGTCCGCGGCTGACGCGATAACCGCGCCATCAAGCTGAGTGTGCTCTTTGACGTTGACATCAAAGCCGCCTTTGCCGGCAAAAATCCCGGTTTGTTCTTTCACACTAGCGACAGTGGCTCTATTTTGTCGGCTTGGTTCAGTACGAATAGAAAGCGTTCAGGATGATAGCCACATTGCTCCGTGAGAAAACGATAGCACTGTTCATCGGAAGACCACGCTCTGTCGTCGGCTTTGAGTACCCAGATGATGAAATCTAGTTCTGGCAATAAGTTGCGGTATAGCGAGTGGTACTCTTTATCTAGTTCAAGGCATTCCCCGACACCGGGTAAATCCACAAAGGTGATCGTATAGCTGGGATTGGAAGAGGGCATTGATTAAGCTGGATTTTCCGGCTCCCGTTTTGCCCATCAGACCGATGGTGGGGGAGTAGTTGATTAAGTGGTTGAGTTGGTTGAAAAAAGAGGTTTGGAATGAATTGGGTAGAGCAGATAATAGGGGTTTAAAGTGAGAGTTCTGAGACATATTACTCCTTGAAATAAAATAAAACCATAGTTAATCAAGGTGATAATATATATTTGAAATCATTTGCAACAACAGCACTCATTAATAGGAGTTGTCACGATGTCTAAGCGTGATTATAGTGTAAAGACACAGAGAGCTAAAGAAGAAACGGTAAAATCAAGACGATATACCGTGGGATACTTGCCGAATCGACAAAGACCCAACCCCAGTCCATAGATGATCATCAGCAGTAAATAGCTGAAAGAGTTATGGTTTTAGGTGGGCGCGCACTACACCCTCACTCGCCAAGCCGGCCAGTTGATTATCCGGTTAGCTGAGAGCGAATAAGATGGCTAAGGAGATCTCCGCGTAGAGCTGGGATCTCCTTTTGCCACACCAATAACATATTGATGAAGCTGTGTACCATTCAATAATAGACACCGACTAGCTCCGCAATATTCGAGATTGTTTAAGGTTGTTAAATGAGTGAAAAACATACAGATATTAGTAAGTTTTTAAGTTATATATTACGTCACCAACCAGAAACCATAGGTTTATTTTTAGACAAAGAAGGATGGGCAATTATAGATGACCTTATTCTTTGTTCTGCAAAAAAAGGATATGTACTTGATAAGATTCTTATTCGTAATATCGTTGATAATAGTGATAAAAAGCGCTTTACAATCTCAGATGATGGATCACGTATTAGAGCCTCGCAAGGGCATTCCTCTCAGCAAGTAAATATTGATTATAAGGAAAAAGCCCCTCCATTTTTTTTATATCATGGAACAACTAAACGATTTTTACCTACAATAAGAGAGCAAGGTTTACTCCCTATGTCACGACAGTATGTTCACCTTTCACCTGATGAAAATACTGCTATTTCAGTAGGTCAACGTCATGGAAAACCAGTTCTACTGAAAATAAAAACCCTGAACATGTACGAACAGGGCTTTAAATTTTATCAAGCTGATAATGGAGTTTGGTTAACAGAACAAGTGCCTTATGAGTTCATCCAAGAATAACTACTATTCATCATTTGCCTGCTCTGCTTTATAGCGGGCTGACTCAAGACGAGCTATTTTCAGCCATTCTGTAAAATTATCAGTGTATCCTCTATCTTCCCAGCCAGCAGAGGCGAATGCATGAACATAAAATACCTTTGGATCTCCCGAAGTATCATCCCCGTCAAAGCAAACAATATCATCAGAGTAAGATAGTTTTGCGAATGGGATTAGCTTTCTTGTTGGGTATTGATTCTTCATTTCAAGCAACCAATATTTCGCAAATTTTTCAAACTCACATAAAAACCACCAAGGATCTAAATCTAAAATAACCTCTTGATTTATGATTTCCAAAAAAGTATGCGGAAATTGAAATCCTTTTGGTAATTCATCTAATGAATAAATATAACATGACATACGATATTAATCCTTTGGCTTTCCAGTTACCCTAGGTGGCTCATTAGAGCCATATGGATTATTTTTACTAAAACCACCGCTTTGTTTATCAATTCTTCCTGTAATGGCTTCGCCCCAAGTTTTAGGCTCAAACCCTTTTCTCGGATCGGAAAACCGCGCTGATTCTGCGGCTGTTAATTTTTCATCAAAACTACGTAAATTAGCTTCAACTTTAATACCAGCATCCCTAGCCGCATTTATTCTAGTATTGTCTATACTAGTCATTTTTCCATCTGGCATTTTAACAACATCAACGGGAGCACCTTTCCAACCATCTTTTTTCATGCTGGAAACAAGATCATCGTAATTATATTTCACACCAGTACCCAGTTCTGTTTTATTGTATGAAACTGTATTTTGCGAAAAACGAATTTCATTAGCGTCAAATGAGATTGCATTTCCTTTTGGTGGAGTCACATCAGGTTTCACATTCGGCTTACCTGTAACTTTATTTCCTAAATAACCACCTGATACCGCCAATCCACCAAGACCAACATTGATACTACCCTCAGCTATTTTTCCATCTGCAATTTGTGCAAGACCAGTTCCAGTCTGATAAGAGCCTCCTGAAATCAAAGCCAACCGCATTATTTGGCTAGCTCTACCCGGACCCGCCAATAAAGCATCCGTACCTATCGCCGCTTGCCATGCATGCCTTTCTTCCGCACTCAATTGACCTAAGGCTTCATAATAAGCGGAGCGATCATTTTTAAACCCACCAGGATACTTTAAGATAATTTCTATCTGTTTTTTCGCATCGCTTTCACTCATGCCTCTTAATTGTAGCTGTATCCCAATGGCATCAAGGTACTCGGTTAATTCAAGTTGTCCTTTACTGTCTAATTCTCCCTTACGATAGAGATCGACTAACTTATCGGTATAAGCATCTTTATCCGATAGATAAATAATATCTTGAGAGGCTTTCTTTAAGTTTCTCCCCGCCTTTTGATCTTCAAGTGCTCTATCTCTTGCATCTCTATCATCAGGACTTAATAAATTATTCTCAACCGTCGTTTTCCCAGCCTGCGCAGCATTGGCAGCCGTCGACGTATCACCGCCAACTAAACCACCGGCAATGCCTGCTGCTAAACTCGCGAACGCGCTGACGGTCGCTTTTTCACTTTCACTCAGCTGGCTTGGCTCTTTACCGTAAAGCTTCTCGGATAACATCCCAACCGCTTCACCCGTAAAAGCACCTAACGATTGGGCTCCCGCATTCTCCCCTTTTGCTAGCGCTAATGCAACGTTCGCTATCGCATGGGCGGCAAGGCGACCGGCTTTATTGTCTTCCCCAATATTTTTGGCGATTTCATTGGCGATATACGGCGCGCTGGCATTGGCAATGGCTTTGTTAACATCGCCGCTAGCAAGCCCTTGAACCAGTGCCGTGCCCGCTTCCACCATTCGACGATTATCGCCTCCGACACCCCAGCCTGAACCTTGAATCGCGGCTTGGATTGCCTCTTCACGCGCTTGCCCAGTCAGTTCAGGGTGCTTTTTGTTCACATCATTTGTCGCATCGATTGTCGCTTGCGTTACCGCAATATCGGTAATTTGCTGACCTATCTCCCCAATTAGTTGTACTTTCTCAATCCGTTTTTGCTCTTTTTCTTTGTCAAAAATCGTATTGAGTTTTTCATGGGCATTGTCCGTATCGCGGCTTAAATCCGCCACATTTTGCTGCTGATTATCCTTATCTCGAATAACAATTTCACCCTCAGACACCGCCGAGTGTGTGGTGTTGCTCGCCGAGCCACTGCCGTTCACATTGGTCAATAAAGAGCCCGCCGCGTTCGTGACAAACTGCTCGCCGATAGGCACTTTGCCCGTGCTGAATCCGCCACTTTGGCTGTCAACGTTGTAGTCGGCTTGGTTCTTGATATCCCCAAAGCCCAGCGTACCGGTGTCGAGCTTGTTTTTGTCTTTGTCTGCGGTCGAGGCGATAACCGCCCCATCCAGTTGGGTGTGTTTATCGACGGTGATATCAAAGCCGCCTTTGCCTGCCTGGATACCCGTTTGTTTGTCCACCGATTGATAATCGCTGTGCATCTCGGTTTTACTGGCACTGATGCTGCCGTTCACACCACCCGCTTGGCTAACGCTGCCGCCGGCACTCATGCTGGTCTGTTTGGAATCGTATTGGTCGGTGGTTTGCTGGCTCGACAGGGTTAAGTCGCCGCCGACCGTGGCTTTGACGGTTTCGCCTTTGAGGTGTGCCCCTGTCAGTGTGGTGTCTTTACCACTTTCTAACGTCAGTTGTTTACCCGCCGTCACCTCGGTGTCGGTATAGAACTGGCTGTTGCCTTTCTCAAAGCCTTTACCTTGGTTCACACTGGCGTTAACACTAAATCCATCGGTGCCATAACCCACCCCCACAGACATCCCAGAACTTTTGTTTTTACCATCCACAGTTTGAGTGTTTTTCGCACTGTTTAAATCGATATCATTTTTTGCCATCAGCGTGATATCTTTTCCTGCATCCAATTGGCTGCCTTGCACGGCAAGATTACCTTGGCTGCCGGATTGATTACCTGTGGCCGTGAGGGTGATATTGTCCCCCGCACTTAAGCTGCTACCCGAAGCGGTATGCTGCTCGGTTTTGGTGGTTGAAGAAGACGAACTGCTGCCGTAAGAGACATTTACGCCGATGGAGGGGGCCTTATTTTGAGCCTCAGAGAGTCGAACGCCTTGTACGGCTTGTGTGCCTTGTAAGCCAGCTTTCATGCCTTTGAGTGCGGCTAACTGGCTATCATCTTCACTTTTGGCTGACTGTGCCGTCTGCACCATGCTATCGAGAGCCGCGCCTGCGGTACCGCCCAATGAAACAGTCAGTCCGCTGGACTTTGTTTCCACTTTGGTCAGGTCGGTTCGGCTATTTTCCACCGCTGTGATATGAATATCACTGGCGGTCACCTTGATATCTTTCGCCGCAATCACATCACTGCCGTGAATATTCGCCGTGTTACCCGCCGTTAATGTCACATCCCCCGCAGTGCTGCCTATCACACTGCCTTTTTGCTGGTTACTCTCACTTTCTTGGGTCACTTTTTCTGACGTTTTCCCCACCGTGAAGCCAATACCACCGGTGCCCATTATCCCCGATTTTGTCGTTTTCGAGATATGAGTTTCATCTTGGGTTTCGTCCACTGTCGTGACATTCAGCTGATTACCCGCATTGATGGCCACATCTTGAGTGCCCAGCACATTACTGCCGCTCACAATCACATCATGCCCTGCTGTGATATTGACTTTATCCCCACTCAACGTACTGCTGATAGCGGTGTTATCCGTCACGGCATCATGAGTTTCTTGCGTTTTGCTCGATAAGAATCCTTTTTCAGTACTCTTCGTGTGTTTGACGAAATCCCCAGTTTGCTCCCCAGCGGTAATATTGATATCACGCCCAACATTGACAGATAAATTTTGCTGGCTGGAAATATCAGCCGCTCTCGCAGATAAGTCTTGGCCTGCGCTCAGCGTCAAGTCACCTTGAGTTTGGATATGACTTCCGACTTCCGCGGATGTTTTTCCGCGATAATAGTTACTGGAATTTCGAGTGTAATCAAAAGAGGATGCGACCTCACGGGTAGTTAAGCTAATATCTTTCCCTGTAATCAGCTGAGTTTTACCATTTACCCCTAAATTGCCCAAATCACTGGCAATCAAGTTAATATCTTGAATGGCTGTTAGGGTTAGTTGACCATTATCGCCCGTTACATAAATACTGGCTGGGCGGTCGAGCCATTTGGCATCCCCCTCTGTACGCTGCGCAGTTTCACTGATGATATCGCGTCCCGCAGAAAGCGAAACGTTATCTAACCCACGAATGGCTCCGCCAACATTGTGGATATCTTTTAATGCATTCAATTGAACATTTTTGCCTTGAATGCTACCGCTATTTTGAATGTTTTCTGCACGTAAATCAGTGAATTCTCGGCTGCTGATCTCTCCGCTGTTGAGAATATCCCCTGCCATATCAACACTAACATTGCGTCCAGCCAACAGAGCTCCATTGCCGTTTAAGTCCCCTTGACGCGCTCTGACGTATACTTGTGGGACACTCACTTTTTCGACTCGCCCATCAGGAAGCGTGACTTCTTTGTTCACCATCCAGACAATATCGCTTGTCAGATTTGCCATCTGCTCCGGTGTCAGTGCAACCCCCGGCGTGAGGTTAAACTTCTCGCCATACGCAACGCCGTTGGTTAATAGGTGGCGATATTGTTCTTCATCGCTTTGGTAGTTTCCTAGCAAGCGCTGTCCAGTGGTGGCAATGAGTTGGTCACGCACTAAACGCTGCTCATAGAAGCCATCACCTAGGCGCTTATGGAGCTGATCATGAGTGACGATATCGATGCTGGATAACCATTTTTTGTAGTTAGTGAAACGGGCATCGGTTTCAATCAAATACTTGCTATCACTTGAAGGTGTGATGTTAAACAGACTGTTGTCCGGTAGCGTGATGTTTGGGCCTACCGTTCTGATCACCGTATTGAGATTATCTTTGGTTTCAGACGCCGTTTCTGGCGTTATGGTTTGTATTTGCCCCGCATCGTTTTGCGCACCAATCACTTGACCATGATTAACATCAGCACCGTGAATATCCGTTGATTTATCGACATGTTGATTGTCTTTAACATCCACTTTTGTGCTGATATTCGGCAATTGCGCCACTTCAACTTGCTGGCCAGCCTGTAATTCTAAAGGAACATTTGTCCCCCTTTTGAGGCTTTGTTGTGTGACTAAAGCACCTTGGTTGTTCTGAATATTGGAATCAGAAACAGAGGAAGCAGTGCCCCCCAGCTGCTGAAGATTAATTTTACCAATCTCAGTTTTAGCAATATCCCCTGCATTTTTGGTGACCTCTAACAAGAACAAAGGCAGCTCTTCAGTTATGTTAAGTCCTTGGTATTTAGACGTATGCGTTTTCGTCTTCCATTTTTTACCCCCTTTATAACGCTCGATTGTATTGCCTTTATCAAGCGTATGGCGGATCCCTTTAGCCTCATCATTAGTCAGCTTATACCCTGTTAATATGAGATCTTGCCCAGCAACAATGCGAGAGTTTTCATTATTTAACTGTTGACCTTCCAGCTTTAAATTCTTGCCGCTGGTAATTAATGCAGCATCACGCTCTAATACCTGCGTTTCAGAGATAATTCGGTCATATTGGTACTCATAGAAATTTTTTGTCCAATTACCATTTTCAAACATCCGCCAACGGTTTGACTTCTCATAGTGAATACCCACATTTTTATTGATTGTACCGTCTTCATTAATAGCATAACGAGTGCGGTTACCGTTACGTGGCTGTAATTTATAACGGCGCCCATTTCCCCAATCATACCAATCAAATTTTTCACGGCTCACTTCAACGGGCTTTTCTGTCAGCTTCAAGTAAAGATCTTTATTTTCCAACAAATCGGTACGTAGAGTGAGATTGCCATCCGCCTCAATATTGGCACTGTGGTTTTTCACGCTTTTTGCGTGACCATAGGCTTGTAGCTGGTCATTAAGCGCATAACCAATGACTAAATCACCATCACTGTAAATCAGTGCATGGTCTCGGTTAAGTAAGTCATCAACCGCCAAGTTAACACTTTGACGCCCCGCAATCACCGCAGCTCTATCATCTTGTTTGTCATTGATTAACTGCTTGGTGGCAATCGTCAATTCATCACCGTAAATGCGCCCAGTCCCTAAGTTACTTAGCGATTGTGATTGAATATAGGTCTGAACACCGTCAATTAGCCCAGTGTTGAGGGTATTGCTGCTGGCGGTAATGTGTGTTTTTTGCCCACTAATTTCACCGGATAATGTATTGATCATATTTGTGGTGGTTAAGGCGAGCTCGCCTAAGCTGGAAAACAGCCCTTTGTTCGTAAAACCTTGTCTAAAATTAGCAGTGAGGCTTTCACCGACTTGAATGTGACCTGTATTTTCAACCTGTTGATTAATATCTAATGCCAGTGATTTCTGAGCAATGATTTTGCCTTCGCCTGTCAATTGATTGGCATTAATCGCGGCAGTACCGTTACTGACAATCACACCTTGCTGATTGGTTAAATCCAGCAACTTGCCTTTAGCATTATCATTTAGCGCCAATAATGATCCCGCAGATAACATACCTTGGTTGTTGTTTATCTGCTGAGTGACAATAGCGCGAATGGCAAGCCCAGCACGGATAGCACCAGCTTGGCTATTCAGTGAGTTTGCTTGTATATCAACATTTTTCCCTTCAATCCCCTTAGCTGATTGATGGGTATTTTGGTTATCAACCAGGTTTGCTGTGATGGCGAGAGACTCGTTCGCCTTGATCCAACCTTGTTGATTGAGAATATTGCGTTTCGCCACCAGCGTTGCATCATTCAAGCTCTGCAAAACACCGCTCGTATTTTCTATTTCATTCGCATTAATCGCCAGCTTGCCACCTGATAACACCTGTCCATTCTGGTTGTTCAGGCTCTGGGTAAGATTAAGTTGATGAGTACCTTGCGACTGAATAACGCCTTTTTGGTTATCCAGTAATTGGCTGGTAAGGCTTAATGTTCCTTGGCTTAATACGGTGCCTTGCTGGTTAGTCACCTGCTTTGCCGTAATCGCAAGGTCTGATTTCCCTTGAATCGCGCCTTGGGTATTTTCGAGACCCGCCGTTTTTAACTCAACGCGATCATTTCCCGCAATCACACCCTGCTGATTGAGTAAGTTTTGGTTCTGTGTATTGATAACGATATTGCCAGCCGAAACTTGCCCACTTTGGTTATCAAATTGCATCGTCGTGAGATGCGATGCCTCCGCACTTTGGATTTGACCGTGCTGATTATGTAAGTCACCCGAATTTACCGTCAGGCTTCCAGCACTTAAAATACCACCACTTTTTTGCGTGTTTTGGTTACGGATTTGCTGCCCATGGGTATTTAAACTGAGTTGATTGCCCGCTTGTAAACGCCCTTGCTGGTTATCTATCTCCCCCGACTGTACAGATAAACTATTTGCCGCAAGAATTTCCCCTTGTGTGTTGTCTACCTGTTTTTTCTGAGTATCTAGGCTTATCGTATTGGCTTGAATTTGCCCTTGGCGGTTAATGATTTCTCCGACCATCAGCGCCAAATGTTGTCCCGCAAAAATACCGTGACCCGCATTTTTAGTTTGGTTGGTTAAGCGATGACCTTGAGTATCAATGGAAACGTTTTTACCTTTGATAACGCCTTCCGTGTTATCTAATTGAGTGACGTCTAAACGCAGGTCAGCCTGACTGCCCACTAAGCCATTTTGGTTATTCAGTTGCTGGCTCTTGAGCGTTAATTGCTGTTTCGCCACTACTCGACCAGATAGGTTATCAAGATTGGCGGTTTTCAGTGACAGGCTACCTTGGGCATAAATACCTTTATCTTCACCACTTTGTGTATTTATCAGCGCAGTACCGTGTGTATCTATGACGGAATTTCCGCCAGATTGAATGGTGCCTTGGTGGTTGTCGATTTTACCTGAATTCAGTGTGAGATTTTGAGTCGCTAACACATATCCATCTGTATTATCAAAACGCGCTTGGTGGGTGTCGATATCAATCTGTCCACCTTGCAGATAACCTTTTTGGTTATTTATCAGTTGATTACTCAACTGTAAAAGCTGCGCCGCTGCAATTAACCCAGCTTGGTTATTCACGGCTTGTGCGCTCGTGATATCAACCTGTCCTTGGCGAGAAACAATTTTCCCTTGTTGGTTATCAACCTGTTTTGCCGTGAGATTGATCTCCTTTTCTGCAACAATTGCGCCCTGCTGGTTTTTTAATTCATTTTTGGCATCAATCGATAATTGACCTTGCTGCGCTGTTATAATTTGGCCACGTTGGTTATCCAATACAGCGGCTTTCAGTTGCAAATCACCATTGCTTCCGATTTCACCCTCTTGGTTATTTAGATTACCAGTCAAGGAAATCACACCAGATTGGTTGCCTGTCTGTAACAGTTTTCCGCCTTGGTGATCAAGCGAGTTTGCTGTGATTTGAATACGCTCAGCTTGGGTTATGCCTTGGTTTAAAATCAGCTGATTACCTTGAATATTCAGCGATTTCCCAGCCAGCAATTCACCATTTTCGCCTTCCAGTGTTTCACTGTTTAGGGTTATATCTCCCACATTACTGATGATTTTACCTGCACGGTTAATCAGTGATTGTGTTTCGATAAACACGCCATGGCGTCCAATCAAACTGCCATCGGTATTATTGAGCGCTTGTTTAATTTCGAGGTTTAGACGCCCTTGTTTGGCACTAAAAATTTTACCGCTTTGGTTATCGAGTTGCTGAGCAAAAATAGATAATGCTCCATTGCTGCTAATATCGCCTGCTTGGTTATTCAAGCCTTGTTTAACATTAATGTTGCCTTGTTGCTCGCCCAATTGAACCAGCGTGCCATCTTGGTGGTTTAATGTCTCTGCAGTAATTTGGATATTATCCGCTTGAGTGGTGGCATGAGATAAATCGGCATCACTTGCTGTTAATGTCAGGCGACCTTGAGATAAAATTTCTCCCGTCTTGCCTGCCAGCGATTGGGTTGTAATTACCGTATCACCTTGCTTGCTAATCACTTTACCATCAAGGTTATTTAGGGTTGCCGATGTAATAGTCAGCCCTTTTTCACCAAACAGTGTGCCTTGTTGGTTATCGACCCCTCGTTTTGCTGCAAGAATCAGTTCCCCTACTTTTGAGGCGACCAGTGTTCCTTTTTGGTTATTAATCTGCTCGGCATTAATCTCCAACGTACCTTGACTGCTAATATTTCCTAATTGGTTATCAAGGGTTTCCATCAAGCTAATTTCGCCTTGCGATGAGCCAGTTTGCAGCATTTCACCATGCTGATGAGATAAACTTTTACCTTCAATATTTATCTGGCTTGCCTGTGTTATTGCATTATCAAGGTTAAGCTGTTCACCACGGAGTACCAGCTTACCGTTAGATAAAATTTCACCTTTTTGCCCGTTAAGTTGCTGCGTTGTGATGACGTTATCGCCTTCGCTACCAATGATTTTCCCAGATTGATTATTGAGCTGCTGAGTGGTGAGTTGAATACCGTGATTCCCCAATAAGGTGCCTTGGGTATTATCAAATTTGTGTAGGATATTGAGAGTCAGTTTCCCTAATTTTGCGGCGATGATTTTGCCATCTTGGTTGCTGACACTGTTGGCATTAATCGCTAGTTCACCATGAGTGGAAATTTCACCGCTATTGTTTTCCAGAGCACCTTTAACGTTTAAGATTGTTTTATCTTCACCACTTTGAAGTAGTACACCACCGTTATGAATAAACTGCCCTGCCATCACGGTAATCTGACTGGCTTGGGTTAAACCACGACTTAGGTCAAGTTGGTGACTCTCAATACGTAAATTGCCTTTTGCAGCAATAACCCCCTCATCCCCGACAATATTGTTCGCCGTTAATTGGCTATTACCCGATAAAACATTTAACGTCCCTTGTTTATTAATAAGATTGAGCGTGTTTATCGCAAGGTTTTTATCCGTTTGGATTGTCCCTTGGGTATTATCGAGTTTGTTATTGGCGGTGATTTTTATTTGATGATTATCATGGGTAAAAATTTTACCTTTTGAATTATCAATTTGTTGCGCTTGAAGAGTTAAGTCTCCTTTCGTCGCTATCTTACCTTGTGCGTTATCAATACGATTTACCACATCGATTCGCGTGTTCTGGCTTCCTGTTTGCAGTAAATCTCCACCACGATGAGAAAAATCATCGGCTTTCATCGTCACTTGGGCTGCTTGCGTCGTGGCATTGTCTAAGTTTAATGACGACGACGTAATATTCAGTCCGCCGTTAGTTAGAATTTCCCCTTTCTGCCCATCCAGTTTTTGAGCCGCTATCTCAATCCCTTGCTTGCCCGATGCCAACACGGTGCCTTGTTGGTTATTCACCGTTTGGCTCTGTACTGTGAGCTTGCCATCACGGCTAATCACCTTGCCCGACTGATTATCAAGCTGTTGGGTTTTGATGGAGGTGTCACCCGCAAGGTTGATTTCACCCTGCTGGTTATTCAATGTTTGCGTGTGTAACTGATTCGCGGAGTGACCTTTTTGAACCAATTTACCTTGCTGGTTGTTGATAAAATCGGGTGCCGTAATGGTCAGATTATTCGCGACAATTTCCCCGGACTGATTATTCAGGCCTTTTTGGGCCGTTAATGTTGCATTGTCCGTCGCCAAAATATGCGCAGCTTTGGTGGCAATATCCGATTGGGTTGCCGTCACAACAATATCGTGCGCTAGGGTATTGGAATTCGAGAGGTCGACACGTTCCGCGGTAACCGTAAACGTATCTTTCGCTACAATTTCGCCGTTGAGTGCGGCATTTTCATTCGCTGTCACCGTTAAGTGACCGGATGATGTGAGTTTACCTTTGCTATCCACCCCAGCCGCCAGTAGTGCGCTGTTATCGCTCGTCACCGCTTTCGCGTTGAGTGAAGTATCACGCCCAGCAACAATTTGCCCTTTATCGGTATTGGTGATTGCCTGTTTGGCGGTGAGCTGGACATGTTGGTTAGCTAGAACGGTACCTTGGTTATTAATTGTTTGTTGGCTTTGGATATCAACGTTTTGGCTCGCGGTGATCCCCCCTGTGTTACCGATTTTACCGTCTACCGATAAGGTGATATTGCCCGCTTCAGCCCCAATATGCCCGGCGTTACGAACACCGACGCCGTGCTCAGTTCCGCGCATTTTGATGGTGTTGGCGTACATACCGCCGAGTGCAGAGACATCCAACGCAAATGCAGGGGCATCATCCGTTTGGCTATTATCGGTTTTGATGATGGTTTGACCGTCTGCACCGACAGTGTTTTTTCCCGTCGTGATGACTAAATCTTTTGCATGCAATTTGGCGTTAATGTTCACCGAGCGCCCAATCAGCGCGGTATAGTTGGTTCCGTTGCTGTTATAGCCTTTACCAACAACATTGATGTTGCCCTTATCAACGTCAAAGCCTTTAACTTTACCGTTTTCAATCAGGGTTTTACCCGCTGACAATAAAGCTTTATCCGCGTTGATAAACCCGCAGCCATTACAAGTGATCCCCGCTGGGTTAGCAATGATGACGTCCGCACGCTTTCCTGCCACTTCAATGAAACCATTAAGTTGGCTTGGATTACGACTGTTTACTTCATTCAGAATGATGGACGCCTCGCCTTTTGCCAGCCATTCGTTACCTTGAACCAACCCGCCTAATTGTGTATTGGTGGTACTGCGGCTGTTATTGAGGATCGCCCCTTTTTGGTCCACATCAAATTGGCTGTATTGGTTGCGCGATACCCCATCACGATTGGGTGCTTGGATATTGACCTGCGGCAAGCCGTTTTGGGTATTTAGAATCGTCGGCTGTTGATTTCCCGGCGCACTGCCATCGGCTTTAATCTCCGAAGCTTGTGCGTGGAAATTCACCATCCCCAGAGATAGCCATAAGGTCACGGCGACAGGTTTTACAGCCCAACGAATACGACAATGGCTTTCATCGGCAACTGGATGATCTGTTTGGCATGCTGGTCCCGCACGATGGCTACGCGTAATGTCTGCAACCACCATCACCATCTGGCGCGCAGCATTAAAAATTAAACGATAAAATAATTTGTTCATCGTGATAGACCTCAATAATTCCAATTAACAGAAAAAGTCAATGTCGCCGGATCCGTTTTGAACCCGTCAGGTTTTGAGAACGGGGTACCCACGGATAAGTCATAACTCAGGTTGGTAGGCGAAATCGCGCCGCGTAACCCCAGTACACCGCCTGCTAATGTGGTGCCTAAGCTGTCACGCGCACCGTGACCACCAATTTGCCCATAATCCGCGCCTAAATAGAGTTCTTGTTCAGGCACTGGGGTTACCCATGACAACGTGTTTCTCAGCGTCCATCCGCGGTTGGCACTGAGTGTTCGTTCACCATCAAAACCACGTACCGTCCAGCGGTTACCCATGCTGAATTGGTCTTGTGGAGTCAGTGGCGTGTCACTGATTTGGCGTAGATATTGAGTGTCAAAGCGCAGGGATTGGTCTGCGATTTTAAATGGCACGCTAGCAGAGGCTGAGAATTGGATAATTTCAGCAAGTGCAGTCGCATAATCGGATGAATTGGGATCGTTAGTTTCTTCAAATGCCGGCATCGCACCAAACCAACGGGTTCCTTTTTGATAACTTGCCCCCGCCGTTAAGGTTGATTGCCCCACATACTGACGGTGATTTAGTCCCACTTTCCATGCGGTTGTACGGCGCTTTTGCCCTTCAATTTCGGTATCGCGGACAAAGTTGCGAGTCTCTCGCATAAACAGGTCATAGGATGCCGTAGTTTTTGCTGTGGCATCGCGATACAGCACATTACTCAGCTGGAAATTAAGGCTCTTGCTCTTACCGCGGTATTTAATGTCCCCATTCAACCCAGCGATAGATTGGGTGTATTCATAATCACTTCCCGTCGCCGCAAATTGCCAATAACCAAACGGAACCGAATAATGGGCACTGTAGTTAGTGGTGTTTTTGCTGTCTGTGAAGCTCAAATCACGGGTGGCTGTCACATACAACAAGTCACTGAGTGACGTTGGGTTATCCAGTGCCAACATCACACCCGATTGGTATTTTCCGGTACTTTTAGTCCCCGTGTTATCCACCCATGCGCCTGCATGCCAAAAGCGGGATTGTTGGCGATTAATCACGATTTGGGTCTCACCTGGGCCATCCCCCGGTACCATTTCCATAGAGGCTTGCACCGTCGGTAATCGTTGCAGATTTTCAAGTCCTTGTTCGATATCCCGCAAATCCAGCAAGTTTCCTTCACGCGCAGGCATGGCGGTGTACAAGGTACTGTATTTGGATGAGCCATCCTTGAACACCACTTTTTGAACATGTCCCGGCATCACCACCAACTTAAGGGTACCCGTTGATAAGTCTTGTTCAGGAACAAGAACACGGCTGGTGATCCACCCATGACCAATCAGGCGATTCTGTATATCAGTGACCAACAGGTTGATCCCATCGACACCAAGGCAATGACCCACACCTTGATCGGCTAAGCGCTGAACAGGTACCCAGTGAGGCAATCCCTCTTGTCCAGTGATGGATACCTGTTGAATGACGAAACACGGAGTTTCCGGTGGAAACTGCAGTTGCGTCTGGGTTATTGGAGCCGACAGGCTCACATCAGGGGCTTTAGCCTCAAACTGTTGCTGCTGAGCCTGCTGCTGTTGATTCTGATGGTTAAATAAGTTGTCTGTGTTGTCTGGTTTTAACAATGAAGCTGTAGCTTGTGTAGGAAAACAGAATGGAAAAAACACTAATCCAACAAATATTGAGCGAGTCTTAATCATTAATTTTTTTACATCCATGTCGAGTTTATTAAAAAACGACAAAACTTTACATTAATCCTTACAAATGGCAATAAGCTAAATTCACATTTTTTGTTAAAGGAATAAGAAAAAAGGAAACTTAAATGCGGAATTTGGATAAACTTAATTTAAAGTTTATTTTCAATTAGTTAGAGCAAAACCCTGATGGAAATCACTGTTTTAAAATCCATTTTCGGGATATAAAAAAAACCGATTGCTTATCGTCTTGTTAAACTAATTCAATAAATTATAAATTTTATTTTTATTTAAAATATAAGAAAAATTACGCAGTTTTATCTAATAAAAGCGTGCGTATCTCAGAATATTCTCAAGAAGGTACGGATGGTAGATATCAATCTTTCAACGTTTTCGCCATTTGCATTTTTAACCAAAAGGTTTGTTGGCATAGGTTAAAAAACTCTTTTTTGAGAGGTAAAACAGAACACTCCGCGGAATCAATAACCTGCCAAATAATCCAGCGCTCAGGACATTGGCTATCATTATCTGGAATGGAAAGCTCGATTTCTTCAGTACATTGAAGAATAACACCATCATGAAAACGCCACTGCCGAATAACTTGCATAATTTCTGACAGGGTGTCTTTCTGACGCTGATCCAAGATAACGTCACATACAGCCTGTTTTTCCATCGTGCCTAATATGTATTTTGCTAACATAGTTTCATTTTATTCATAAAAATATTGCGTCAATGGCATGCTCAAAAAATCCTTATAGACACCAAAAATGCTTAATCATGCAAAATAATTAGATATCAATTACAAAGTCTAAATAAAATCTAAAGAATACCGTTAATCCTATATCCTCTATTGCACTTAAATTGTACGTTGCTTTATCAGTTCAAAAATGAAAGGTTTGTTATGTTTAAAAAATTACTTTTATCCCTTATTTTAAGCGGTACGGTTGTTTCTGGCGCTATGGCTAACTCAACCTGTTTGCCTATAACTAATCAAAGTTTAACGAAAAGCGGTTTGCCAACCCCTAAAAATAGTACCTCTTTTGCAAATTATACCGAGGTCACTAATAGCGTTTTCAGTGCCATAGCTAAATATATGACCTCAGAAGAGAGAAATGACGTTGTGTGCACCAAAGATGCCTTTAGTTATTCTATTTATATGTCTAATGAGCAGAAAATTGCGAAGATTTGTGAAACAAAAAGCGGCTGTGACGATTTAAAAACCATTTTCCTTGTTATTGCGAATATTGATATTAATGAAGGAACTGAAGCCAAATTAAAAGCAGCAATGGCAAAAGCAGGGATTACAGAAGCCAACATTAGAGATGCCCCAGCAAAACTAGAGCAATTTATTGGTCAATATGAAACGCAGTTTACCCAGCATTTTGGTGATTTAGAGTAAGGTTGCTTTTCAGTCAAACCTAATATCGTCGAGAAATGATAAAAGAACGGTTGCACTGTTTTGATCTAATTTTAACTTTCTGTCGATACAAAAAAGCCCTAAAAATGAGGGCTTTAGTATTTTTATATCAACATTAATGTCAACAACAAACTGTACTTAGAAACGATATAGGCTAAATGCTTTCGGGTTAATGATTGGCTCTTTACCTAACAGAATATCTGCGGTCATTTCAGAAGAAACTGGGCTTTCAGTCATACCCCAACCAGTTGCTGTGTTGATAACCAGACCCGGATATTCCTTAACTTCAGAAATAATTGGGTTTTCATCTGGTGCGATAGCCATCGCCCCACTCCACTGGTCAATTAATTTAGAGTCTTTAAATGCAGGGAACTCAGTTTTCAGTTTTTCCAGAGATGAATTCAGTTCTGGTAAGTCTGGTAATGCCGTCATATCACGGTTTTTCTCGAATGGAGAAACTTCATCTAATTTCCAGCTGGTTTCTTGAGTAAACGAATTAATCAGCTGTTCGTTTAATGAAATATGAACAGGGAAGTCAGGCAATGCTAACAATGGCAGATATTTATAGCCATAAGTGAAGGATTCTTTAACAACAGGCGCCACGATCACGCGAGGAGAAGTTGCATAGGTTCCATCGGCTTGTTCACGGAAGTAGATATTGCCCGGCAGAGCAACGTTTCCGCCCGGTGCATTTGGTGCCGCGCTAATCAATTGTTGTGATTGATAAGCTGGTAATGTTGGAACATCTACACCCAGGTTTTGCATGAACAGACGAGACCAAACGCCGCCCGCAACAACAACTTGAGAAGTTTTGATTGCGCCTTTCTCAGTCACAACATCAGAGATCACACCCGCTTGAGTTTCTAAGCCACGTGCTGCACAGTTGGTATAGATCTTAATACCAATTTTCTTCGCATACTCTGCCATAACGAATGCGGTAACTTCTGCATCGAAACTACCGGAATCTTCTTCGAAACCTGCAATCTTCCAATCAGACTTCGCACCACGAAGACGCTGATTTAACTCGCTTCCTTCGATCATGCGTGTTTTGAATGGAATATCAGAGCCAACGTTTTTATGACGCTCATCCATCCACTGGCGAACATGAACCAGATCTTCTTCATCCAGAGGAACTTCTACACGGCCTTGAGTACGATAAGTAGTATCAACCCCCACTTTCGCATTCATATCACGCCAGCGGTGTTTGCCTAAATGGTGTAATAAGAAGGTTTCATCGGTCATTTTGTATGTAATTGCCTGACCATAGAATCGAGATGATTGCTCTCCCGCAATGTTCCCTTTTTCTACAATTACGACAGATAAGCCACGTTCAGCAAGGTTAATCGCCGTCATTACACCTAAGATACCAGCCCCAATAACAACAACATCAGATTGCTGTGGCAATGCGCCAGGCGTTCCTTCAACAAAACCAACACGTGGCTTACCCGGAACAAATCGCCCTTCACGAGTCAACATCGGAGTTAAAATACCGGCTCCCGCTGCGACAGCGACTACAGAACCACCAATAATAAATTTTCTTCTGGTTATTGCCATTTCGACACTATTCCTTATACACGACCAATATTACTAATAAAAAAACTATTCTATTTTATATTATTTGTTAATCATTCGTAAACTGATAGTAAATAGTGTTTATTATATTCACAACTCCATTTTTTTATCTTTAAAACTGCATAAAAACAATTATAAATATTATTTGTTAATTTTGACTTTTTAAAAATAATCCAATTTAATCATGCAATTAATTCAGCAATACCGTGATATATTTAACCTTTTGATTTAAAATAATAATACATAAAAAATCATCTTTTTTAGATTATTATTCATTAGCAATTAATGCTTATTGTTATGAATTAGTCTAATTTAGAGATCAATATTATTGGTTAGTGCCTAGAAACCTCTAAATCTTGGCATTAAATACCTCTATTAGGCGTGAGAAATGGCATATGGGTAGGCTATATACTGCAGAATCAGAATTGAATTCCGTGCATGATGATCACGAAACAAAAACGTTAGAGGTGGAGTATTCACAAAAAGGTAGCTATCAATATAGCAATGTTTCCTTTCACATTTACCAAGGCTTAATGGTTGCTGAAAATAAGCCACATTATTTAGAATGTTATGTAATGAAAAAATACGCTTTTATTAGGGTTTATTATTAGCCATTGTTGATCACTATATATTGTTTATCACCATAAAGAGACCACCATCGTTATAACATTCTCACCATTACCGCATTATGAAGCACCATTCCCCTGACAGTCACTTTCTGCCGCTTAATAACTTCAAATTGGTTGATTTTAAAAAACATTTCAGCGGATAAGCTCACATGAGCCCATAATTTATTAATCCTCTTAAATTGGGCTACGTTGATAATCTGATGAATCAGTGCAGTGCCAATGCCACAGCAAGGCTGAGCAACAAAAAAATGGTCAATATACCCATCATCTTGAAGGTCTGCATAGCCAACAATCTCATTCCCCCTATAAGCAACAAATGGCATTAATAAATCCATTTTATTTTGCCATTCCTCAGCCTTGAACATTTTTGGTGCCCAAGCATCGAGTTGTTCCTTCGTATAGTAAGAAGCGGCTATAGAATGAATGGAGGTATAAAATATTTTATGCAGTTCTTCTGCATCACTGGGTTTGTAGGGTTTTATATCTATTTTCATCTCAATAATAATGGATAAGATTGAATTTAAGTTTTATGGCTTAAGCTTGAACATCAGTGTCGTCGATTCCAAATGGCCGTTAACTGATAATGCAAACTGAGGTATCTCACCACTGATCTGCCATCCTAAAGAGCGATATAAATCGACCGTCATGCCCTTAGTCACCGTATCCAGTGTGAGAAGTGTTAACCCTGATTCCCACGCAATTTGTTCAACTCTACTCATCAATTGTTTTGCAAAACCGTTGCCTCTATAGCGAGGTAATACGAGTAATTTGCAAATTTCACCTCGGTGCTTACCATTTAATTTAGAGCATAAATCTAATCCTACAGTAGCGACAACTTGATTATTCACTTCCACCGTCACGAGCTTAAAAGCATGTGTTGTTAATGCACCATTAACGCCAATCCAATAATTTCTCATGTCATCAATCTGTGTCTCTGCGCGCGTATACCCCACGCTCGCACCACCAAGAACACATTCATATAATAAGCGAGTCAATTCATCTATTTTGCTTTCACTTATTTTATCGTTATAGCATTGAATAATCATGTTGGTACCTGCGGCTATAGATGACATCATATTTTGTATATAGAAAAACACATTTCACACAATACCAAGTGGCTATTGATATTCTCGATTTAACATATCAATTTAGTCATGTTGGATTTGGCTTAAGATCTCCCTAAAATGAATAACCAACGGGCGTAAATTTGCCTTATGCCACACAGCCCAAAGCTGAGTCGTCATATTCATCCAAGGCACCTCTCGTACAATAGCCCCTTTAGGTAAATTATACCGCAAACCATTTTGTATCAATGTGACGCCAAGACCCGCAGCGACGAGACCTAATGCAGTTAACGGTTCTTCTGCCTCTAACCGAATATCCGGTCGAAATCCAGCTTTCACACAAGCAGCAACAAAATCATCCCTCGAATGTGAATTATCGTTGTTGTGTAAGACGGAAATCCACTGCTGGTCGGTGAGGTCTTCAGGGGTGATCTCCGCTTTTTCAGCAAGAGGATGATGATGAGGTATCGCAACGAGCATATGATCATTGAGTACTTGAAAATATTCTAACTCACTCTCTTTACCTTCAGGCGGTGTATCAACCATTGCAAAATCAAGGCTGCGTTGACGTAGCCCTTCTAATTGGCGTTCTGGAGTTTGACTATAAAGCGCAATATGCACATCAGGGCGCGAATCCCTCAACACACTCAGAGAACTAGGTAGAACGCCTGAATGCATGGCATTTTCAATGTAACCCACACATAGCCCACCATCTTCTCCTCGACCTAAGCGACGACCTAAAGATTCTAGGCGATTGGCGTGAGTGAGAAGTGAACGAGCTTCCGTTAAAAACGTTTGTCCATCAGACGTTAAACGGATCCGTTGCTGACTTCTTTCAAAAAGCATTAAGCCAAGTCTTTCTTCTAATTGAGAGATTTGGCGGCTTAATGGGGATTGGGAGATATGCAGACGCTCCGCTGCACGCCCAACATGTTCCTCTTCTGCTACAACAACGAAGTAGTTGAGTTGGCGCAGGTCAATCATAGTTGATTCCTTTAATATCTCAAGTTAGATAAATTATGTCCTATCATGTCAGAACAAATCAACCTAATATTTCCACCACGACAGGATGGCACGCTGTCCTGAAATATTATGTTGCTGATAACAATCTAATTTATTAAGGAATAACAATATGAGTATTAAAAAACTACTGCCTAGCCAAATTGGTTTCGGTGGTGCACCACTCGGTAACATGTTCAGAGCTATCCCTGATGATGAAGCACTGGCAGCGGTACATGAAGCATGAAATTTAGGTATTCGTTATTTCGATACTGCACCACTGTATGGTTCCGGTTTATCTGAGATCCGCATGGGGGAAGCACTATCTCAATATTCACGAGATGATTATGTGTTGAGCACCAAAGTGGGTCGCATCATGCTAGATGAGATGGAAGATCCAGCAAAACGTGATTTCGGGGAAAAAGACGGTATTTTCGAACATGGTTTGAAAAACAAAATTCTGAATGACTACTCTGAAGATGCAACGTTGCGCTCTATAGAAGATAGTCTGAAACGTTTAAAAACAGACCGTATTGACATCGTCTGGATCCATGACCCTTCACAAGATTTCTACGGAGATAGCTGGTTAGAACATTTTAATACAGCACGTACAGGCGCTTTCCGAGCGTTGACTCGTTTGCGCGAAGAAGGTGTGATTAAAGCTTGGGGCTTAGGGGTTAACCGCGTCGAGCCTTGTGAGTTAACGCTGGGTCTAGATGAGCCAAAACCAGATGCATTCTTATTAGCGGGTCGTTATAGCTTATTAGATCACAGTCGTGCACTTCAACGACTGATGCCCGAAGCATTAGAACACAACGTTGATATCGTTGTTGGTGGTCCATACAGCTCCGGTGTATTGGTCGGCGGCGAGCATTTTGAATATCAAAAAGCCTCTCCTGCTATTCATCAGCAAGTGGCGAAAATTTATCAAATTGCTCAGCAATTTAATGTTGATGTTAAAGCTGCCGCATTGCAATTTTCATTAGCTAACCCAGCCGTTGCTGCTGTGATTCCAGGCTCAAGCCGTCCAGGTCGTATGGCGGATGATTTAGCCGCATTAGCCACTAAAATCCCAGCTGAATTCTGGTTGGAAATGCAGCGCCAAGGTTTGATTGCCGCGAACGCACCGTTACCCATTCGTTAATTGCGCAACAATGAGTAAGTACGCATAACCTACTCATCTTTAAGGATTGATATGAAATTAGATTTGAATAATCGCGTCGCTATTGTTAGTGGCTCAACATCGGGTATTGGTCTTGGTATTGCGCGTGGCTTAGCAAAAACAGGTGCAACGGTCGTGATCATCGGGCGTAGCCAGAGCAGTGTCACTAATGCCATGAACTCTATTAAAGATGGCGTACCTGAAGCAAAATTACGTTCGGTGATCGCTGACTTAGGGACAGAAGAAGGCGCTAAGGTGTTATTTAACCAAGAGCCGACTGCCGATATCTTAATTAATAATTTGGGTATTTTTAACAGCAATGACTTTTTTACTGTTCCAGATACTGAATGGTTAGATTTTTACAATATTAATGTACTTTCTGGTGTGCGCTTGTCACGTCACTACGCACAACACATGGCTTCACAAGGTTGGGGGCGTATCATTTTTGTTTCCTCTGAATCGGGTGTTGCAATACCGAGTGACATGATCAATTACGGTGTGACGAAAAGCGCTAACCTCGCAGTATCGCATGGTCTCGCTAAGCGCCTTGCTGGAACAGGTGTGACGGTGAATGCAATCCTACCAGGACCAACCTTTACCGATGGATTAAAAGAGATGCTAACGGATGCTATGGCGAAATCTGGATTATCGGCTCGAGAACAAGCGGATGAGTTTGTCAGAAGCGCACGTCCAAGCTCCATAATCCAAAGAGCCGCAGATGTTGATGAAGTGGCTAATCTTGCTGTGTATTTAGCATCCCCCCTTTCATCTGCAACAACCGGCGCCGCATTGCGTGTCGATGGTGGTGTTATAGATACACTTGCAATGTAACGAATTTTAAAATCAAAGGAAATTATTATGGCTAATACAACGGTTTCTATCGAAATTCCTGCTTCGCCTGAACAAGTTTGGCAATTAATGGGAGGCTTTGATTCGCTTCCTGATTGGCTTCCGTTTATACCTAAAAGTGTGATGAGTGAAGGCGCTCGCGTGAGAAGCTTAACCACTTCAGACGGTGGTACTGTCATTGAGCGGTTAGAAGCGTTTGACCACACAGGTAAAAAATTATAGTTATTCGATTATTCAAGCGCCCTTCCCTGTCATTAATTATTTATCGAATATCAGTGTGCATGAAACTGAAAATAAACATGTATCTCATGTTGAATGGACTGGACGTTTTACACCCGTGAATGTCAGTGATGAAGAAGCAGTAAAATTATTTACGGGTATTTATCAAGATGGTTTAGAAGCATTAAAATCAAATTTTTAATTTATTTAATCTGTCTATATTTAATAATAATAACGATTATTCTCTTTTTAAGAAAAGAGTATTGCGAAGTTAACGCTATTAAATAACAACAAAAAGAATACACTGTACTCATCGCCTAAATCATTAGGTCAATTAAATTAAAGGATATTATTCAATGAAAACATTAAAAATGTTAGCAGCTGCTATGACTTTGTCTATTTTTTCATTCGGCGCTTTTGCTCAATCAGTCACCGCAACGAGTGATACACTTTCCTCTGCTGAAGCTATTATTGCGCAAAAAGCGCAATAAGCAGGTGCTTCGGGTTATAAAATCACAAGCGCAAGAATGGGAAATTCTGCAACAGTCAGCGCAGTATTAATTAAATAAAAATACGATTACAATAAAAGCCCTGTAAAGGGCTTTTTATTAAATAAAAACTTATTTCAACTCTGTAATAACACCTTCCATTACAAAGAACTGACCATTCATCATCGTATAATAAGCGTATGACTTACCGAGTAAAAAATTATCACAATGCACAACAGTTGAATTGTCGCTTTCTTGCCAAGAAATCAAAAAATTATCTCCATCTACTGCTTTGGCAGTATATGGGACATGCATTATAGAACCTTTTAAATCACCATTTAAAAACTCAATAGTCACGGTTTTACCGTCAGTCGTATAGGTGTTTTTCACTTGCAATCCGTTATCCATTTCAATTTCAAATGACTTACCCAAGAAATAATATTTTTCTGTCATCACTAACCTCATTAAAAATAAAACAGCTGTTATTTTTAATATAGTATGTTACTAATGTATGATTGTTCTTTTATTTGCAATAGTCTTTTCTTTATAAAGAAACAATAGACAATGACATATCAATTATAATAAAAAATTCCCAAACATGTACCACGCCGCTACCTTTGCTTTTATCGCGAAATATTATTGTCATTATTCATATTTACTTCAGATGTCATATCCAGAAAATAATCACATCTAAACTCTATTTCTTATTTAAGGTTAATTATGAATACTCATCAATTTATAAATGAATCATTTTCTATTGGCATCGAATTACCCCTTGATAATGATTGGTCTTCAACAGGACAAATAAAACGTCAACAAGAAAATCGACCTTTTGGCGTACCGGATATGAAAGAACATGCATCTAGGATCAAGTTGGCGGATAAGTTAGGTTATCGCGCAGCTTGGGTACGAGATGTCCCTTTCTATGACCCTAACTTTGGTGATGCTGCTCAGGTATTTGAGCCATTTTCCTATCTGGGTTACCTCGTAGGGATCACTGAAAACATCTTACTTGGCACCGCCGCGATTGTTCTGCCTTTGCGCCAACCTTGGCTAGTTAGAAAATCAGCAGCAACACTACAAACATTAAGTCATGAGCGCTTATTACTGGGTGTCGCGAGTGGAGATAGACCGATTGAGTATCCTCTTTTTGATGTCAACTACCCTGATAGAGGTAAATTATTCCGCCAACATGTTGATATTCTAACTGGCAAAAAAGACGCACAGTTACCCACTGGCGTACAAATTTTACCAGAACATCAGCCTATCCCATTATTTGTCGCGGGACTTGCTCAGCAATCGCCGGAATGGATTGGGCAACATATGCAAGGTTGGCTTGCCTACCCAGGTCTCCCAATTGATCATACCGAAAGGGTTAAACTATGGCGCAATGTTGCGGGGAGTAAGCCGTATGTCAGCTTTATTCATCTTGATTTTATTGATGATATAAACGCGCCAATCCAACGCCACCGTTTTGGTGTAAAAACAGGTCGAAATGGATTGATCAAAGAGTTAACCGCAATGAAAGCCGCAGGTGTTAACCACATTGGTTTACAATTTCGCCGTAATGAGCGCCCAATAGAAAAAACATTAGAAGACATTAGTCTGTCTGTCTGTCTTGCCAGAATTTCACCAATAGTCACCATAAAATGAGGGACGATACGCCATTTTATCTCCCTCTTTCAATGAGTCACATTTAAACACCGCTAACAATCCTTCCATTGATTATTGCGATTTTAATAGAAATCATTTGCTGATTTGGGTAATTAACCCCTCAATTTTTTGTGACATACTTAACGAAATTCAGTCATATATTTCTAACTTATTATCGAGACAATAATGAAAATTAATCTTCCTCTATTTGCCCTTGCGCTCGGTGCATTCGGTATCGGCACGACAGAGTTTTCCCCAATGGGACTACTGCCTGTTATCGCAAATAGCACTGGAGTTTCTATCCCTGTAGCAGGGATGCTCATTACCGCTTATGCCGTTGGTGTGATGGTGGGCGCCCCGGTCATGACATTACTGTTATCTCATCAGGCAAGAAGAAAAGCGCTAATTATTTTAATGTCTATATTTACGCTTGGAAACGTCTTATCTGCGCTTACACCCAATTATGAATTTTTATTGCTGTCACGAATTTTAACCAGTTTAAATCATGGTGCGTTTTTCGGGTTAGGGGCCGTCGTTGCTGCAAGCGTTGTTCCTGTAGAAAAACAATCAAGTGCAATTGCCACGATGTTTATGGGATTAACTATCGCAAATATTGGGGGAGTTCCCGCTGCGACATGGATAGGGAATACGATAGGTTGGCGTTCGTCATTTTTAATCACCGCCGGTTTAGGGGGCATCACGATGATTTTCCTATGGATATCACTTCCTAAAGGCAATGCTGGCGTGCGTCCTAATGTTAAACAAGAGCTATCTGTGTTGATGCGTCCACAAGTGTTACTTGCACTCTTAACAACCGCATTAGGCGCTGGTGCCATGTTCACGTTGTACACCTACATAGCCCCAGTACTTGAGTATCTTGCAGATGCGAGTACAGGCGTGATTACGGTCATGTTAGTTCTGATTGGTGTCGGTTTCTCAATTGGGAACTATTTAGGTGGGAAATTCTCAGATCGTTCTGTCGATGGGACGTTAAAAGGATTTTTACTATTACTTGCCGCCATCATGTTACTAATGCCATTTATAGCACAAAACTCAATAGGTGCTGCGTTCGCTATGGTCATATGGGGAGCCGCTACCTTTGGTGTTGTCCCGCCATTACAAATGCGAGTGATGCGTGTGGCAAGTGAAGCTCCAGGGTTAGCCTCTTCCGTGAATATTGGTGCATTCAACCTTGGAAATGCCATTGGTGCCGTTGCGGGAGGCGCTGTGATTTCGGGCGGATTATCTTATGCCTATGTTCCGGTCATGGGGGCAATTATTGCAGCCTTAGCATTAATTATCGTTTTGATAAATACACATCAGCAAAAAACACAAACGAACTAATTCGCCTATCACAATTAGCCCTTCCGTAATGAGGGGCTAAAATTCTTTTGCTCGCTCAACCACTTTGCGGTTTTGCAGATAAGGTGATAATTCGATTTGGTTGGTGGCAATATTTTCCGCACCAACAACTGCGACCGCTTCTTCCATCAATGGAATGGTAAAGTTTGATACACCAATTTCACGAGTTAAACCTTGTTTTTTCGCTTCTAATAACGCAAGCATAAACTCTTCAACAGAAACCGCATCATTTGGAGATGGCCAGTGGACCAATGTTAAATCGACATAATCTGTCTGTAAGTCGCTCAGGCTTTTTTTCAGGCTTGGAATCAGATTATCTTTGCTTAAATTCTCAATCCAAATTTTGGTTGTAATATAGAGTTTATCGCGTGCAATACCACTTTCAGCAATTGCCTGCCCGACAGCAGCTTCGTTTTCATAGATTTGAGCCGTATCAACCGCACGATACCCAACATCTAATGCATTTTTTACTGACGCAATCACAACATCATCTTTTAAACGAAACGTACCAACACCCATCATAGGAACAGTCATTGTGCTATCTCTCTTAAGTTTATTCATATTAACTATCAGAACTAATCATGTTCTTGATAACTTGATGTTAAAAAGAATAGGACATTAGGACTATTTTAAAAATAGTCATTCGCTCAATAATCTTTTGCTTAAAAGTCAATAATGAAGCTAACCAGTTGATTTATATATCAACATAACCGTAAACAGAAAAACACCCTGCAAATTAATCTCGTGGAACAGGAAATCATGCCGGCAATCTATAACATTGATAATAAATAATTATCATAGCTATGTTGAGTTTAATTTGTTTTACTGCAAGTTAATGTAATATAGCACTAGCGCGTTTCTTGACTATCTCAATTTATTCGCCGTTATTATTTTGTTTTTTCAATGAAAAAGTTACAATAACAACTTGAAAATCAAATGAAAAATAAAAAAACTTGTTATTTTACTGTTCACTTAAGGGGCATGACTAATGAATTTATTATCTTCTAGACAATTACTTTTGCTTTGTATCATTTTTACAAATAGTGCTTATAGTGATGAAAACTTAAACTCAGGTTACGCAAAACTGCTCGCGCTTTCGTTAACCGATGACATTAGTGCTTCCCAACTGAATTCTGACGGATTTAACTATGAAAAATATTCTTTACCCTATGAATTCAAAAACCTTTATGTAACAGATGATTATTCCTTTTCTATGCAATTAAAAGGTAATTACCTCAAAGTTAAATCTTCTCTCGTCAATGTGGATTCTGTCGGTAGCCTACGTGCTCGGTGGGATATTTTTAGTATCTCGGCAGCACCCAAAGTTACCTACCAAATAAATGAAAGATTTAGCGTAGAAAACGAGCTTGAATTCGGTTATGCAAATATGAGTAATAAATCCTCATTTCATGGTAGTCAGCAAATGAGAGAAATATTACGTGATGAAGGTCTATTAGATTGGGATCTCAACTCATTTCACGTAACACCTAAAGTTGGACTAAAAAACACCAATAAACTGGACAATAATGATGAAATAAATATATACGGACATTTGGCATATATGTTTGCGAACGGTTTTAAAAATGAAAAACAACTTAACGTCAATAGCAGTACAGGTACATGGTCTATTGGTGGTGAATACGTCATGACTGACCTAATCCACTTAAATGGCAGGAATTTCAGTCTAATCTTATCGAATGACATCGGTGGGTTCTATGGAAATAACTATAGAGAGCTATCATTCGGCTTTATTAATAATACTTCGCTAGCATTAGAAACGCCCATGAATATTTATGGTAGCAAAGTAAAAGTACAAGCTGGAATCGGCTATTTATCAAGCGATAATGCTCATGGGATAGCATTAACACTCGGCATTAGATAAGTGCTCAATTTCCATAATATGGCTTAAGCCGTGCAATATGACACAATGCTTGATTCAGTGATAAAACAAAAACAGTGCTAGAGGGTCATTTTATCAAGAACAATCGCAGTGCTGTAAAATATCAATACTATAAAATTGGAATCAAAAATACTGTTTGATAATCATAAAGAATATAGTATTCATATTTTTAGCTATTTATGATTAATTCTAAATTGGCGATTATTAAACCGACGATCTAAGTTTTTTTCAATTAACGAAATACTATTATTTTCAGTGTCTTCTCTCATTGATTCAATATCACCATTATCTTGTATTTTATTTTTTTTCAGTAAATACTCGATTTTCGTGCTCTGATATCCGCCACTCATATCGAGTGTTTGAGCGAGTACTGAGGCGCTAGTAAGCAACGCTATCACGATAAATAGTTTTGAAAATAACCGTTTTTTCATCATGTTCTCCTTAAATTAGAATCTAGTTTTAACCTATTCAACTGTCAAAAAGTAGTGCATTAAGGTAATGATTTGGAAAAAATTGTATATTTATAGGATTTTCTTCAATTAAAAACCATTTATTTATTAACAGGTTAAATTAAAGTGATGATTGCTAAATAAGGTATTGATAATCCATACTCAAAAAATTGTGAGTGACGACTTTACTCATAAGAATAATTAAGCATGATTAATACCAAAATCATGAAAGGGCTGGCATTCAGTATTGACTATTTAAAGTAAGCCATCGTACAAGGTGAAAGTTCACTCTTTGCGCCTTGTACAATCACTTAAATTTATATTTTCGCTACTGCATAACAAATAAACTCGCCACATTAACATCCATCATATCAGGCTATTGATGCTTACGTGTTTTTCCCTTCGATTCTTCAACTAAAGGGTTGTGCTCTAGCTCTTTGGCAAGAAAGTAATTTAAGAACGTTCTAATCACAGCGATAATAGCCAGCTTAATGAGACTATCTAAATCAGGATCAACGGTCGTGAGTAAAATATCCGCTGCAAGTTGAAATTCTAAAGCCATTGCCAGCCAGTTACCGAAATAAAAACGAGCAACTCTGCCATTCTTAACTGTAATTAGAATATACAGTGTTTTCACCAGCCCTATAGCAACGCACGTTACTGATATTGCCTCAAGAAAAAGCTGTAAATAATTAACACTTGAGATTAACAGCTCACGTAACACAATCAGATCTGGCATTACATCCCCCTAAAAATGTATTTTGACGCACTGATATAATACGCATTCACTTAGCCAATAAGCGTATAACTCTGGATACATTCAAGTTTTATCTTTCATCTACCTACTTGAAACTCAAGCTCTATTTAACCAGGCTAGTCATCAGAATAAAGCGGCTATAACGAGACGAATTCGGCATAGAAACATGGCGAGGATCTTCCAGATAAGCTGGATTAAACAAAAAAATTTAGCACATTATGAATGTACTCATGGGCGAGCTTAACTGATTAACTCGCCCACATTAAACCTGAAATAGATTATAAATAATAACGGTTAATCACCACATTGGATCGCATTCAAAATCACTAAACGTTTTCTTGTGGTTTTTAGGTGAAGATGTGAATTTACCTGCTGGTTTGTTATTTACGTATACTTCAAATGTTGATGTTTTTTTTATCGCATCAGTAAAACTCACCCACGCATTGGCACCATTCCTCGTCGTTGTGTTTTCAGGTATGTAGTATGCTTCATCATCAATTAGAAATGATATATCCCCAGTTAACTGTTGACCATCATGATAAACTGACACTCCGTTATCAAATCCCTCTCCCGCGCCAACATTGCATGCAATGATGACGGAATCATTAGATTCGTTGGTGAGGCTGTATTCGGAATAGCCTTGAGCAAAGCTACTTGACCATATATTAGGCACTGCCCATGACGCTGTTGAAAACCCCAAGATTACCCCAGCTATTAATATTTTTTTCATGTATTTCTCCAATTTTTTTTAAGTATACTTTATCGGAATGACTCTTATTCTTAGAGAAATCAAATATTTAAACAATAATTCTCCTAATGAGGTACTCACCAATACTTAATTTATATACAAAAACGGTGCAATAGGTTTTAGACGTGTAGAAAAATATTAGTAGACGTTGGAATAATGGGATTTAGTTGGAATGCTTGATTTACTTGGGATTGGAAGACTTTGGAGGATGTTACTAGAAGTGAATATGGCGGAGGAGGAGAGATTCGAACTCTCGGATGGTTTCCCATCGGCGGTTTTCAAGACCGCTGCCTTCAGCCGCTCGGCCACCCCTCCGCAATGACGAGCACTATAATCATCTGCGCTTTCAATGTAAACCCCTAATTTGTTCGTTCGCTTTAAAAATAAGCGCACATGAGTTCAATGGATGAAATTATCAACATTTTTTCCTATTCCAACAGGGTTTACTTGGGTTATTGCTGGTTTTTTGCTAAATTTGCGGTCTACTTTTGTTTGGATAGAAATTAAGTATGTTGGTTTTTAATAATCAAGAAATTGAAACAGACTCGCAAGGCTACCTACTTGATAGCCAACAATGGAGCGAAGATCTTATTCCGCTACTCGCTGCGCAAGAAGAAATTGAACTCACTGATGAGCATCTCGAAATTATCCGTTTCGTTCGTGCATTCTATTTAGAATTTAATACATCACCAGCGATCAGAATGTTAGTTAAAGCGGTTTCTCAGCAATTTGGGGAAGAAAAAGGCAACAGCCGTTATTTATATCGACTGTTTCCTCAAGGCCCTGCGAAGCAAGCAACAAAACTTGCAGGTCTTCCTAAACCCGTGAAATGCATTTAAGAACACATTAATAGCGGACGGAAAAATCCGCTATTGGTTCCGTATGCCAACTTTCACTAAAGTAGTGATCGATTTTAGCGCCCGGAGGCCCGCCCGCTTTCAGCCAGTCATCGACAAATTCAATATCCTGCTCGGAACCATAAATAGCCAGTTTCACACTGCCATCATCCCGGTTATAAACAAAACCTTTGATCCCATTTTGATTCGCCCAATGATAGGTTTGGTAACGAAACCCAACACCTTGAACTCGTCCATAAATATAGAAATAGCGACCTGTTGCTGTCATATAAGCCTCCGATGTCATTACTTAATCAATTAAAACCCTCTGGCGCAGTTGTTTTTTATTCATTCAGCAGATAATCTGATTATTGAGGCACTGCTTTTCGTTATTACTTAAAGACAGTGTATTGCGTTATGAGTAATTGTCCACACATTGGCTTGAAAACGCACAGCACTGCCCACATGTAGTTTACAGCACAAGCAAGGCTTTTAAGGAGGTCGCTATGATGATCACCAGTAAATATGGAATCGGGCAACAAGTCAGACACAAACTTCTCGGCTACCTTGGGGTAGTTGTTGATGTTGACCCTGAATACTCGCTCGACCAACCACATGATGATGACATTGCATCCAACAGTACATTACGCGATCTGCCTTGGTATCATGTCGTCATGGAAGATGATAATGGGGAAGCGGTTCATACTTATTTAGCAGAAGCACAGATTACTTATGAGATGACTGATGACCATCCGGAACAACCTTCTATGGATGAGTTAGCAGAGTCGATAAGATCCCAATTACAAGCTCCGCGTCTACGTAACTGATCATGAACGCAATCCAGTAAAGCAGCCCACCAGCTGCTTTATTTTTTTACATTACCGTCGATGAACACGCGATACTTATTTTTCCAAACCTAACGCTGGAATTTCTTGTTTAGGGCATTTATCCATCACGCACTGTAACCCCGCATTCACAGCAATTCTTTGCGCCTCTTCACTAATAACCCCTTTTTGCAGCCATAAGACTTTAGCTTTAATAGCGACGGCCTCATGAGCAACACCGACTGCAGCATCAGCATTTCTAAAAACATCAACCATATCAACAGGGTTAGGGATTTCACTCAGTTGGGCATAAACTCGCTGCCCTAATAATGATTGTCCCGCGAGCTTCGGGCTCACCGGAATAACCTGATACCCTTGGTGTAAGAGGTATTCCATGACTTCATAGCTTGGGCGGTCTGTACGGTCACTCGCACCAACTAATGCAATTGTCTTAACGCTCGTTAGAATTTCAGCAATTTCTTGATCTCTCATCAAAATATCTCCCAAAATCAGTAAACTATTCATATGCATTATGATATATGTTGTACATCTTTGTTCACTCAATTTTTAAGATGCGTGACCGTTATCTATTTGTGATGCCAATCTTGTTTAAGGGAACCTCATGGAATCTACCACCCGAAAAATCGCAGCCTCAAAAAATATTGCCTTAGTTGCCCATGACCACTGTAAATCATCCTTACTCGGTTGGGTAACCAAAAATAAAACGAAATTAAGCTCACACAAACTGTTTGCAACAGGTACCACTGGGAGCTTGGTTAATAAAGAAACTGGTTTACCTGTTACCGGTATGTTGAGCGGCCCAATGGGTGGTGACCAACAAATTGGCGCCATGATTGCAGAGCAGAAAATCGACCTACTCATTTTCTTTTGGGATCCATTAAATGCCGTTCCTCACGATCCTGATGTCAAGGCGCTTCTGCGATTAGCCACTGTTTGGAATATCCCTGTGGCCACCAACCCTGCTACCGCTGATTTTCTGATTACCTCCCCTTTCTTTGATGGGGAAATTGATATTGTGATCCCTGATTATCAAAGCTATTTAAATAAACGCACTAATTAATAGTACGCCGGAAAATAGCCGTAAATGAATAAAAAACTGCGCCATCGGTATACTCAATGGCGCAGTTTTCATTTTTAATGAATTGAATTTTAATACGCGAGTTTTAAGGCTTTTTCTGCCTAGGTACACCCATTTGCCTTAGCTCTTCAACAAATTCAGACGGATTATCAGGGTTATACAATAACCATGCTTGCTGCTTCGCTCTCGTCAACGCCACATAAAATAGTCGTCGTTCTTCCGCATGTTCAAAATGTTCAGGTTGTGGCAATAAAGCGTCTTCAATAATCGACTCCCGAGCAGGCGCTGGGAATCCCTCTTTGCCACCATTTAAACCACAAATAATGACATGATCCGCCTGTTGGCCTTTCGATGCATGCATGGTCATAAATTGAATTTTCAATTTCGGCCAGCGTGTTTCCGCTTTCTTTAGAATTTCCGGCTTTAAATAGTGGTAACGAGCCAAAATTAAGATATTTTCATCATCTAAAACATAACCGCTCATTTTATCCAGCAAACGCTCTAGCGCATCTTCATACAATAAAACGACTGATTTTTTATTACCTTTTATCAGGCTGTTTAATGGCTTATCTAACTGACTTGGGTTCTGTAATACAAAGCGATTCGCGATATCACCAATGCGTTCATTAAACCGGTATGTTGTATCTAATGCGCATAAATCCCCTTCACCAAAATGCGTTTTAAATGACGTCGTCAAATCCAATTCAGCGCCACTAAAGCGATAAATTGCCTGCCAATCATCACCGACTGCAAATAAACAGGTTTGCTTATTTTGTTGGCGTAATGCATGTAATAATTTGGCTCTTAGTGGTGAAATATCTTGGAATTCATCAACTAAAATATGTTTCCACGGGCTAATAAAACGCCCTTTTTCAATAATGTTGACCGCTTGATGGATGAGGCCGGAGAAATCAATCGCACATTCATCTTTGAGAGCACTCTTCCAAGCTTTCAATAGCGGAGCCATTAAACGAATTCGTTTTTGGAATAGCGCACGAATTTCTTCCCGTGTATTGTCAATCATCTCTTTTTGGCTACCGCCATGAGAGCGGATCAAGCTCAACCAGCGCTCTAGTCGAACGACTACTTTGCGACTGATTTTTTCATCATTCCAAAATTCACCGTCAGGAATATTCCATTGCAATTCTTCTGACAGCCACTCTCGCCAACCTTTCGCTTGGGCTTTTTTACTGGAGCACTGCTCTCGCCATTCATTCAACAAGAGAGATTGGCGCTTTTCGGTATCCGACTCTAACGCACTAATTATTGGTGACTTATTGCTACCTTCGCGGATAATCTGCAATGCAAGTGCGTGAAATGTCTTCGCCTCAATCTCTTTTTGTTGTAAACGAGATTGAATCCGCTCATTCATCTCTTCCGCAGCTTTACGTCCAAATGCCAATAATAAGATTTGCTCAGGTTTAGCTAGCTCTCTTAATAGAAGCCAGCCTGCCCTTGCAACCAGCACCGATGTTTTTCCGCTACCCGCTCCTGCTAAAACTAAAACATTATCTTCGCCATTAATGACGGATAATGATTGAGAATAATTTAATGGAGAGGATTCAATATGTTGGAAAAAATCATCATAGCGCGTTAGAACTGACTGACACCAATTCTGGTTATTTTGTTTGCGACATTGTTCACTATTCGTTAGCCACTGCCTGCAAAATTGGTAATGTGCGGCACAGTTTTCAAATAAAGGCATTCGAACGAGGGGTAAAGGAAGTGATGAAAACTGCTGAGTGATCCTTTCTTTTATTGATTGCAAGCTACGTAAACTTAACCACGCATCTTGCTGAGTTTGTTGTAAAATCGACTGAGTTAAAGACGTCAATACTTGAGCACTGACTTCGCTCATTTCAACGCTCCATTGCTGCCATTTTTCATTCAAAAAATGGTAGAAACGCTGAGTTTGTTTCCACTCTGTACCGTGCAAACGAACGACTTGTTCATCTAAAATTTCAAATTCCAATTCCCCCCAGACGATCCCACGCTTACAGCGAATATCGACTAGCTCATTGAAGGGAATCAGGTATTGATGGTTTTCACCACTAACTTCGATGCCTGCATTAAGTAAGCGAACCCGATTATAGGGATGCTGAGCCAGGCGCTGTCCAATCTGTGTCGATTTCAGTTCCATACGTTCTGCACCTGTGTGAATCATTCGTGAAAATAATCAAAGCATAATTGCTAATAGTTTTTTATTCTACGTAAACACGTTATTCTATATAGATAAGGATTTGTCTTACCACTGAGGTACTTTGTGCTAACGCTGCTAACCAGTTATCGTCGTGTGCTCTATAACAGCCATATTTTATATTATATCCGAATCTTAATTGCGCTGACAGGCACAACCTTGGTTCCATGGCTTTTAGGCTTAGAGCCTAAAGTTACGATCCCTTTAACTCTAGGCGTTGTCGCTGCCGCACTCACTGACTTAGATGATAGATTGACTGGCAGAATAAAAAATTTAATTATCACTTTATTCTGTTTTTTAATTGCCTCAGTCTCTATTGAATTACTTTTTCCTTACCCTGTTTTATTCTTTTTTGGGTTAGCATTCTCAACCTGTGGTTTTATCTTACTTGGCGCATTAGGGCAACGTTATGCCACTATCGCTTTCGGTGCTCTGCTAATTGCAATATACACCATGCTTGGCGTACCTATTTTTGATACGTGGTACATCCAACCTGCGCTCTTATTAACTGGTGCCATTTGGTACAACATTCTCACTCTCATCGGGCATATCCTTTTCCCTGTTCGCCCACTACAAGATGCCATTACGCAATGTTATCAGCAGCTTTCAGCTTATCTTGATGCAAAGGCAAACTTATTTGATCCTGACCTTGAAGATGACTATCAGCAATCAGTCTATGATTTAGCCTTAGTGAACAGTACGTTAGTCAGTACGATGAATCAGGCAAAAATTTCGCTACTCAGCCGATTGAAAGGCGACAGAGGCCAACGGGGCACGCGTAATACATTACAATATTACTTTGTCGCTCAAGACATTCATGAACGAGCTAGTTCATCACATATTCAGTATCAACAGCTTAGCCGCCGTTTGCGCCATTGTGATATTTTATTTCGCTTTCAACGCTTATTAACCATGCAAGCAAGAGCCTGCCAGCAGGTCGCTCAATCCGTGTTATGGCGCAAACAATATCAACATAATCCGCGCTTTGAACGCACATTTACGTATATTGAAAACTCCTTGCAGCTACTCCAGCAACAATCTCCTGAATTACATGAAATCAAAGCATTACGAAACTTGCTAAAAAATCTCAAAGGGATTGATGTGCAACTCAAAGGCTTGAGCCTCGGTCAAGCCTCTTGGCAGCAGAATAATAAGCAAATTGAACAGTTATCTGATGAATCCGTCTCTGGTATTCGTGATGTATTTGCTCGATTCAAACATCATTTAACCCCAAAATCCTCGCTGTTTCGCCATGCCGTGAGAATGTCAGCCTTACTTTGTACTGGGTATTTGATTATTCAACTGTTTGATTTGGAACGCGGTTATTGGATATTACTCACGAGCTTATTTGTTTGCCAACCCAACTATAATGCGACTAAGCGCCGCCTAGCATTGCGTATTACAGGCACTTTGTTAGGGATCGCCATCGGCTTACCTTTACTCAATATCGTGCCATCCATTGAGGGACAACTCACGCTGATCGTGATCACAGGGCTCCTGTTCTTCATGTTCCGTAGCAGTCAATATGCCCAAGCAACGCTGTTTATTACGTTGCTCGTGCTATTTTGCTTTAATTTACTCGGTGAAGGCTTCGAAGTTGCACTACCTCGAATTATCGACACTCTCATTGGCTGTTTTATTGCATTACTTGCCGTCAGTTTTATTTGGCCTGACTGGAAATTTCGACAATTACCGCAAGTGGTGCAGAAAACGATGGATAGCAACTGCCGTTATTTGGATGCTATTTTACAGCAATATTATCAAGGTAAAGATAATAGCTTGGAGTACCGTGTTGCGAGGCGTGACGCCCACAATAATGATGCAGAATTTGCTTCAATTGTTTCAAATATGGCATCGGATCCTAAGTCATACCAAATTACGCAAGAGCAAGCGTTCCGCTTACTGTGTTTAAACCATACATTACTGAGCTATATTTCAGCCCTCGGCGCCCATAGAGAGCAGATGCAAAACGAAGCTAATCTTGCCTTATTAAATGATGCAATCTGCTATATCGAATCGTCTATTCAAATCACATCTTTAGATCCCGCAATGATTGACGAAAAATCAGAGCGTCTAAGGGTGAGCCTACTGAATCGCATTGACCATGCCTCCAGTGATGACGATGAGAAAACCGTACTGATCATGGAACAGACTAAATTGCTGATTGAATTAATTCCTGAAATAAAATCAATGATTAAACAAATTAGCTTGTCATAAAATAAACTGATGAGCGGGCATTAAAACCTATAAATGGCCATGCCCGCTGATTTGAAAGAATAAAAATTAATTCATACTGTTAAACCAGTTAATGAGCTCCTGTCGAGTTCGAGAAGGTAATACTTCACTATGGCAACCCTCGATAGCCGCAGCCAATCCAATCAACTGTTTTACACTTGGTATCAGCTTCCCATGCTGTTTTAGTTTCAAGAAGCACGCTTTAGCGCCTATCATAATGAGATCTTCTGCATGGAAAATCCCAATCTTCCCAAGTGCCCTCTCCATTGCCATATTCATATTTGGCAAGTCCTTGATGCGTACCGCCGCCGACTCTCTTTGTTGAGTTTCTTCCATGGCTGAACGGTATGCTAATTCAATGATGTGACTCAATATTAATGGGTCACACCAAGCCTCTTCCGGAAGTTGGTAGTAGCGCATCTCTAGCGGGATGCCTCTTTTACTATAAACCAACCGCTCAAACCCGACTGATTCAAAGTAACTACGAGAAAACAAGCATCCACGAACATAAAATTGCCCATCCAGTACCAGTCCCACAAGTGCATTATCAATACACAAACAGTATCCACCAAAGTGGTTTTTCTTTTTCAGTGCACCAAACTGACCCAAAATTTGCTGTAAAAGGGAACTTCTTTCATTTTGTAATGACACTTTTCCATCTCCTTATGAATAAAAAAAATACAATCGTCCTTGAGGTTCAAGCAATAAAAAAACAACTGTTTTTACATATAATTATGCTTAATTGATTTTAAAGTTTCAGTTAAAAATGCCAAGTATAACTCGCATAAAAACCACAAAGTTGCGAAGCGCTTTGTAAAAATAGCCTTGATATTGTATAAATATACAGTTACTGTATGTTCATACAGCACTTATCTCCATGAAACATTGTTCTACATGTAAAATTGTAGCGAGGTGAATTATGAGTATTTCTACTTGGAATAGCGCAACAACACATTCTCTTAATCATTTTACTAATGATAGCTTCACGCATGAGCGTCTTACCCATAGCAATTTAAGCACTGCAACCTCAACAGTGAGTTTTGCAAATAGCTCAATGCAACATGGTATGGTGAGCGAGTTAGTTTATAACGAACAACACCCAATTATGGATTACATCTTGCTACCCATGTTGCGCCAGTTTGGTATTCAATCACGTTGGCTATTATGGCTGAGCCCAAATAAAAAACTGAGTAAACACTGGCTAGAACAAGCTGGTTTACCCGTCAATAAAATCATGCAACTTAACCAAGTTAATTCAATTACGACCATTGATGCCATGGAAAAAGCATTAAGAAGTGGTAATTACAGTGTCGTATTAGGATGGTTGCCAGAAATAAACGAGCAAGATTTTGTTCTTTTACAAAATGCAGCAGAAGCAGGTCATTCGATGGGATTCATTATGAGGCCAGAAAAAGCATATAATACAAGCTCAGCGGATATTAGACATCAAAACATTTTAAAGATTCACGCCAATAACATTCACTAAACAACAATAAGATTTTTCTTACGAAATTTTACATTCATAAAGATAATTATAAATAAAAAATACTTAAACACTTTAAAATCAATGGGATACTTTTATTAACAACAAAATGAGTAATATATTTATCTCTCTGATTTCAACGGCAAAAAAAGACTTTTTTTAACCTTTATTGCTTACCATACTTGTATCTTTTGGAGTTCGTTGTAGACTTTAGCCTGTTAAGCTTATGACATTATTTTTTTACTTTTCGTAAATTTTTGTGGATAATGTCAGCTGAACCTAGCAATTAAATTGAACCAATGGCAAATAATAAGGCTCACGAAGCCAAGCCAATATTGGATGATAACGAGGCGTAAAAATGAAAAAGACAGCTATCGCGGTAGCAGTAGCAGTAGCAGCGTTTGCAACTGTTGCACAAGCAGCTCCAAAAGATAACACTTGGTACACTGGTGGTAAATTAGGTTGGTCTCACTACGAGCACGCTAAATTTACTGATGAAGATGGTGACACCGTTGGTACTGGCAAAAAAACTCGTGACCAATTAGGTGCGGGTCTGTACGCAGGTTACCAATACAACCAGTACATGGGCTTCGAAATGGGCTACGACTGGTTTGGTAAAATGAAGTACAAAGGTGACAACCCAGGTAGCGTTTCTTCAATGGGTGTTTCTCTGACTACTAAACTGAGCTATCCAATCATGGAAGACTTAGACGTTTATACTCGTCTGGGTGGTATGGTTTACCGTACAGAAGCTAAAGTTAACGCTCTTGGTAAAGAAACTGACACTGGCGTTTCTCCAGTTTACGCACTGGGTCTTGAGTATGCTATCACTCCAGAATTAGCTACTCGTTTAGACTACCAGTGGGTTAGCCGCATGGGTGACAAAGACAACATCGGCGTTAGCCCAGACAACGGCATGCTGAGCGTTGGTCTTGCATACCGTTTCGGTCAAGAAGCAGCTCCAGTTGTTGCTCCAGCAGTAGTTGCTGAGCCAGCAGCTCCAGTTGTTGAAAACAAACGCTTCACTCTGCGTTCAGACGTTCTGTTTAACTTCAACAAAGCAACTCTGAAACCAGAAGGTCAGCAAGCACTGAACGAACTGTACAACGAACTGAGCAACATCGACCCAACTCAAGGTCGCGTGCTGGTAGTTGGTTTCACAGACCGTATCGGTTCACAAAACTACAACCTGCCACTGTCACAAAAACGTGCTCAGTCAGTAGTAGACTACTTAGTATCTAAAGGCGTTCCAGCAAGCGCAATCACTGCTGAAGGTCGTGGTAAAGAAGATCCAGTAACTGGTAACAAATGTGACGCAGTTAAAGGCCGTGCAGCTCTGATCGAGTGTTTAGCGCCAGACCGTCGCGTTGAAATCGAAATCCAAGGTACAACTGAAGTTGTAACTCAACCAGGCGCTTAATTTATAGCCCTAGTTTGAATTTCGAACTGAACATAAAAAGCCCCAATTTATTGGGGCTTTTTTTTCATCCTCAGAAAGAAAGATCGTCACAATCTTCTATTTGGTCAACTAAAGATCGTTACTCTTTCTCCGACTTACCTAAGATCGCTTGAAGATCATGCTTCAATAAGCTCATTTGGCTCTCATACTTATCTTTATGTTCCGCATCTTCAATTAGCTGAATAATTGTCTCTGATAAAGTTTTATTCCGTTTTACTGCCAAATTAGATAGTCGCTGCCAAACCGAATAATTTAAATCGATCGACTTTTTTCGAGTATGTGGATGCTCAGCATTAAAGTGTCGTTTGCGACGCGCACGAATACTCTGTTTCATACGGTTATCCAATTGAGGGGACATATGATCTGCAATCCACTTCAATACATCCACTGGCGTATTTTCCAGCTTTAACAGCTGCTCAATTGCCTCTTGCTCCGCACTTCTTTCTATATATCGGGTAATAGGCTCCCCGCTTCTCGCTTTATTGACTAGATATTCCCATTTCCAGCCACATTCAAGATTTTCAAGTTGCTGATATTTCATATTTTTTCCCGAAGAAAATCGTACCTATCATTATATTAGCAATAATATAGGAAAAATGCTCAAGGTGGATTTCATTTAATCGATTATCTATTGATTAACACAAAGAAAATAACAGTAAATAAAAAAATAGTGTACAATTCGCATCCACACGTTAACAAACCACTAAAATCGCATGTCCACTTTTGAACACATACTTCTTATCTATGGGATTGGAGGAGTATGTTCAGCGTTATTCGCCCTGCTAGTAACCAAAGATCCTAGTTTTTGCATGAGACTATTGAGTGCGCTTCTGATTGGCTTTACATGGCCACTGAGTTTACCCGTTGCCCTCATGTTTTCTTTATTCTAACTCGATATTTCGACAAATATTGCTGCAAGATTAGCGCTCAGAGGCTAATATAACACTCTTAAGCCGAAGATATTTTAAGGTAATAAATTAGCCTGAAATTGTATATAAAACAGATAGTACAGAAATAAACTCAGGCACATGCGCCCTGCTGATTAGCAGGCATTTATTGATAACCATACTAATAGCAGATAATTATAGTGATCAGTCAAGAATTAACATGGCAAGGCCTAACTCCTAACTTATCGTCTTTTCAGACAAAATTTGTCTCTTCAGCGACGTTGACTCCATCAACACTGGCTGATATTCAACCAAGATTATTCGATGGGATGCAGCATTTCATTCGTGAATATGCTCAAACGCGCTTTATGTTCATCAAGTCTGACGAAAGTGAAGAGTATCTCAAACTATTTACTGACACTATCACCCCGCTATTGGATAAAACCCAATCTATCAATGGTGATTATCAATTATCTGAAGATAAGCAACGATATCAGTGGCAAAACGATGTTACCGGTCGTTTTTCCTCACATGAAAAAATTGCTTACCGCCACTGGATTGAACCAGAACAGCTGTTTGGCTATATCACGCCAAATCAAAATTTAGTCCCAGGTTTACTACACCAAATTAACGGTGGAGTCCTCATTATTTCTGCAACTGCGTTGGTCACTCAGCCATTAATGTGGACACGTCTAAAAAATATGGTGACTCGCCGTCAATTAGAGTGGCTGCCACATAGTGAAAATCAAACACTACCAATTGAAATTGAGCCTCAGCCGCTTGAACTTAAAGTGATTGTTGTCGGTGATAGACTCATATTAGAAGAATTTGAATTTGCAGCTCCTGAGCTGTTTGATTGTTCAATATATGCAGAATATGAGCCTCTCATGTTTTTCGAAGACGAAGAACAATTAAGCTTATGGATGAATTTCATTAAATTCATAGTGAACAGTAATCAGCTACCTGAAATTGCAGCTGACGGCTGGCCTGAATTTATTTTGCAAGCGACACGTTGCTGCGAAGATAAATACAATTTACCTCTTGATATTAATTGGTTAACTCGTAAATTAACCAATGCAACTCAATACGCTAACGAAGGTCATTTAACGGCGGAATCATTCTCTCAAGCCGAAGAGAATCGTTTATGGCGCCATTCCTTCCTTGTTGAGCGTAATCAAGACGACATTCTGCAAGAGCAAGTTTTGATTAAAACTGAAGGGGAAGTTGTCGGGCAAATTAACGGGTTATCCGTCTTACAGTATCCTGGTTACCCTGACGCAATTGGTGAACCATCACGGATCACCTGCGTAGCACATCTAGGCGATGGTGAGTTTACTGACGTCGAGCGCAAGGCAGAATTAGGTGGCAATATTCATGCAAAAGGCATGATGATTATGCAAGCATACCTTAACTATGAATTAAAATTAGAGCAGCCGCAGCCCTTCTCTGCCTCTATTGTATTTGAACAGTCTTATGGTGAAGTTGATGGTGATAGCGCATCATTAGCTGAACTGTGTGCCTTAATTAGCGCATTATCATTGCAGCCTATCGACCAACAAATTGCCGTCACTGGCGCTGTTGACCAATTTGGCTATGTTCAACCTATTGGCGGCGTTAACGAAAAAATTGAAGGATTTTTTGATATCTGCGATAAGCGTGAGCTAACAGGTAATCAAGGTGTCATCATCCCAATGTCTAATGTGCGCCATCTATGTTTGAAACAAGAAGTTATAGAGGCAGTCAAGGAAGAGAAATTCCATATTTGGCCTGTCGAGCACGTTGCTCAAGCGATTTCTATCTTAACGAAACAACCTTACTTTGAACAACAAGTAGAAGGTGATAACGTACACTTGTTAGCTTTAATTCAAGAACGCATAAACCAAGCAAATTCACCGGATAAGTCTAGATTACCTTGGTTTTTAAAGTGGATGGGCTAAGTAAAGATTGAGTAAATATTAGCTGATCGGAGTTGTTCAGCGTACAAGTGTAAGCTATTCTGTTGACCTACACATAATAAAGGCTATCTGAAGATCATGGTTGATAAACGCGAATCCTATACGAAAGAAGATTTAGAGGCTTCTGGAAGAGGCGAATTATTTGGGGAAAATGGTCCTCCATTGCCATCAGGTAATATGTTGATGATGGATCGCATCATCAAAATGACCGAAGATGGCGGTACATTTGATAAAGGCTATGTTGAAGCTGAACTGGATATCAATCCAGATTTATGGTTCTTTGGTTGCCACTTCACGAATGACCCTGTTATGCCTGGTTGCTTAGGCCTTGATGCTATGTGGCAACTGGTTGGTTTTTACCTTGGTTGGTTAGGCGGCGAAGGTAAAGGTCGTGCGTTAGGTGTTGGTGAAGTGAAATTCACTGGACAAGTATTACCGACTGCAAAAAAAGTCACTTACCGTATTAATTTTAAGCGCGTGATTAACCGTAAGTTAATTATGGGATTAGCGGATGGTGAAGTACTGGTAGACGGCAAACTGATTTATGCTGCAACAGACCTGAAAGTCGGCTTATTTAAGGATACAAGCGCGTTCTAATCGCGGCTTGCCTTAAATGCAAACCTCCGCAAATGCGGAGGTTTCTAATTTTTTGGGGATTATATTAAATTATGCGTTAAATAATTTCCGCAAGTTAATCTAATTATCCTCGTGAATGACCAATTAAACGGCTACTGCCGCTCTGTCCTCCATCGCTTTTCGCCAACCACCTAGCCAATGCGAACGGGCATCTACAGCCTGATAAGGACATAACTCTTTGGAACGTCCAGTTAAACCTGCTTGATAACCTCTGGATAACGCTCTTTCTAAACGGTCTCGCTTCTGTCTTTTCATGCCTTACTTCCCTCATCATTTAAATGGAAAAGAAAACAGCATCTATTTTTGTTAATAGATACACTATACAAATAGCGCCCGTCCATAAGAAATGCAAGTAAAGAATTTCATATTATTGTCATAATTATGATAAATGTGACCTACCTTTCGAGATAATCACAACCTACTGATATTCAAATGATTAAAAATAAATTCATTATTTATCAATTAATTAAGTTTTTTTAATATCCTCTTTTTGAATTGTAAAATAACAAAAAAATGCACTACGTTTTACGGTAGTGCATTCATTTCACAACAAAATCACTATCAGATTATGGTTTGCTTATCTCTTGGGCAATATCTGCAGCGACTTTTTGCCAACCACTCGCTAATGTTCTGACTAATTCAGGATAACCATCTTCATGCTGTTCTAATTGGATATCAAAGTTGCGGCGTACAACTTTGTCGCCACGCATCAATGTCCAAAATCCCTGCACTAAAACTTTCCCATCATAACGACCATTAAATGCCGTTAGAGTGATATCTAACGTTTCAGGTGAGTTCTGCAAAGGTTGTAAAGAGATAAATCTATCTGGTAACGCAGAAGATAGTTCACGCACCATTGATTGCCCCAATTGCTGCTCTAACGGACTAGCCCATAAATGCGCACTTGCGTTCGAATAAGCCACATCGGACGTTTGGTAAGTGATCCCATTTGATGTCAGCACATCTGCCAGCGTAATACGCTGCAGCCAGATTTGGCCTTTATCCATCACAGCCGCAGATTGAACTTCAGGAGCCTTCATAGGTAACTGATAGTACATCTTATCAGGGCTGCTACTACAAGCTGCCAGTAGAAAAACACCTATCGCTAATAGATATCTCATTATTTTTTCACTCCTTTAGGCACAACGTCCTTGCTTGGCTCAGCTTCAAATACGAGTGCATTGCTCTTATTATTCAGCGTACGCAGTAGTGGTTGTACTTCACGCAGTACCTGATCTAACCTCTGCATATCATCAACCATCTTGTTATACGCTGGTGAGCCCGGTTGGAAGCCTTGCATGGTTTTGTTCATCTCTTTCAGTGATTTTTGCATATCCGTCGGCAAGTTTTGGAACTCTTTGCTCGACAACAACTTATTCAACTGCGTGAACATCACATTCGCTTCTTGAACCAGTTTTTGACCTTCAGCCAATGTTTGAGTTGTTTGCTTTAACATAGGCTCAATTGGCATATTGTTGATTTTATCCAGCACGGCGATCACTTTCTGTTGGATCTGCGCTAAACCACCACTGTGTGTTGGAATAATTTTATAGCCTGCAATCACATAAGGGCCTTTATACTCTGGTACATCTGGAATAAAGTCGAGGTCGATATACAGTGCACCCGTTAATAAATTACCGGATTTTAACGAGGCTCTTAGCCCATTTTTCATCGCCAAATTCAGTTTATTTTTCAAGTTAAAGTCTTTACCGACATCCTTAGAAAAACGCTCTGGTTCGATATGAATAAGAACAGGAATGCGGAAGTTATTATCCAGTGATTGATCCAGGCCCGCTGTATAGAATGGCACTTGTGCCACTGTACCTAAGCGAATGCCGCGGAATTCTACTGGCGCTCCCGGCTGTAAACCGCGCACAGAGTCAGAGAAGAACAACACAAAATCTTGATATGTGGTGTATAACGAATCCTGAATGCTTGATTGAGTATCAAACAGTTCAAACTGTGCATTCTCTTTAACTGTTTCTCCAGGTACCCATCCTTCAGGTACATCAAAACTCACGCCACCAGTTAATAATGTCGCCACCGATCCCATTGAAACGTGTACCCCTTGGGAAGACATATCAAAAGCAATACCGCTGTCTTTCCAGAAACGCACGTTGCTACTAATTAATTTGTCATAAGGGGCATTGATAAACAGCTGATAACGCATATCGCGTTTATCCATATCAAAATTACTGGTTTCAACGGAGCCAACACGATAACCACGGAATAATACAGGGTCGCCAGCATTTAACTGCCCTGCTTTGTCGCTGGTTAAAATAATCCGTTTACCTTTAGCATCAGGGGACGCCAAAGGTGGCGTATCTAATAACGTAAACTCAAAATGTTCTTTTGCCGCTAACCCCGGCTGCAGTTCAATATAAGCCCCAGATAACAGAGTACCTAGCCCTGTTACTCCATCACGACCTATCGTGGGTTTCACTATCCAAAAGGCAGAATCCGAGCGTAGCAAATCTTCCATTTCAGGATTCAAGCGCGCTTTAATAATCACGCGGCTAAAATTAGAATCCAGGGTGACGCTTTCAACCACCCCAATATCCACGCTACGACTTTTAATTTTGGTTTTACCTGCTTCAACCCCTTCCGCACTGTAAGTGATTAGCGTCACTTCTGGGCCTTGATGGCTGAAATGGTAAAACATGATCCAAGCACCGATGAGTAGAGTCACAATTGGGATCACCCAAACCGGTGACCAGCTCTTTAACTTACTCACTTTAGCATTGGCCTGTGGTGTTTCTTGATCTGTCACCCTGCGGCTCCTTCTTGTTCAACAGTCTTAACTGCATCTCTCTTTTCACAACGATCCCATGTTAAGCGAGGATCAAATGTCATTGCGGCAAACATCGTTAAAATCACCACGACGCCAAAGAAAATAACCCCCTGTGCGGGCACGATGTTCATTAACTGCCCCATTTGAACCAATGCAGTCAAAATGGTAATCACAAACACGTCGATCATTGACCAGCGACCAACATACTCTACCAGCTCATAAATAAAGTGCATTCGATGAGGGTCACGGTTACCAAATCCTTGAGAATCGAGGCATAACCACGCTATACCAATCATTTTCAAGGAAGGCACCATAATACTGGCAATAAAAATAATCATGGCGACGGGGAATGAACCATCTTCCCAAAGAAGGATCACACCATCCATGATAGTAGAAGGCAGCCCACTGCCTAAGGCGTTTGTCGTCATCACCGGCAGAACGTTTGCAGGAATATAAAGCAAAATAGAGGTTAACAATAATGCTAAAGTCCACTGCAAACTTTGCTTTTTACGTACGCTACCATGGGCATGGCAACGCGGGCATTCATGTTGATCTGCTGGCAAAATCGCCGTACAAACTAAACATAAACGCACATCTTGGCTAATCCCTGTTTGCCCAACAACCAGCGGTTTATTGAGTTTGGGTGCCTCTTCAATTCGGTTCCATAACCAATGTCGATCTAGGCACTGAAACGCTCGCACTTGCATCATACAAAATGCGCAATAAGGGAGAAAACTCATCCCAATGCCAATATCACCATAAGCAATTAACTTAACAAAACTAACTAATACCCCCGCCAAAAAAATCTCCGCCATACACCACGATTTCATCTGAAAGAGAATTCGGGTTATAAGCACTTTTATTGATTTGGGAAGGTGAACCCGCACTCCTAACAAGATGATAGTCACCATGCAAAACGCGGGGATAATCAAAGAAAAGAGGAGAAAAAACAGCGCTAAGCCGCTGTAACGCGTCCCCATAATAATCTCGATGATTTGAAACATGGAGATTTCATTTTCAATGCCTGCTGCACTCATTTTTACAAATGGGAAAAGACAGGCAATTACCAGCATAATCAATGCACTAAATGCATATGCTGCGGGTTGCCTGTAAGGATAACGCCATTTGGATATGAGTGTTGTTTCACAACGCGGACATGTGGCTTTACTACCTTGTTCCAATTCAGGAACAGCAACCATCATGTCGCACTGTGGACAGAGCACATGTTCATGGGGCTCATGAGAACACAAGATGTTTTCTCTCCTTTTGATTCAAGCCGTCATATCAACCGTTTTTCAACAGCTCTAGCTCCTGCCAACGATCAAACGCCTGTTCTAACTCTTGTTCTTTAACGGCAAGTGCAGTTAACGCTTGCTCAGTCACATCATGTGGCTGATTAAAGAAATCTGCATCGCCAATTTGTGCTTGAAGAGTTTCAATTTCCCCTTCAAGTTGCTCTAATTTCGCCGGTAATTGCTCTAATTCACGCAATAAATTATAGCTAAGTTTATTTGCACGCTTAGGGGCTTCTTTTGGCTTAGCCTCTTTTTCTGGCGCAGCTACTTTACTGGTTTGCTCCGATTTCAGACGTACCGTTTGTGCTCTTTGCTGCTGAGCATCTTTATAGCCACCTACAAAACGGTTAATTTCGCCGTTACCTTCGAAAATCCAGCATTCTGTTACGCTGTTATCCACAAATTCCCTATCATGGCTAACGAGTAAAACGGTACCTTGATACCCATCCACCAGCTCTTCCAGTAACTCCAATGTTTCAACATCGAGGTCGTTGGTTGGTTCATCGAGGATCAGCAAGTTACTTGGCTTTAAGAATAAACGCGCTAATAATAAGCGGTTACGCTCACCACCGGATAACGCTCTTACAGGCGTCATAGCGCGTTTTGGCGGGAACATAAAGTCTTGCAGGTAACCCAGTACATGACGAGGTTTACCATTAACCATGACCTCTTGCTTACCTTCCGCAAGGTTATCCATCACGGTTTTGTCTGGGTCAAGTGCAGCGCGGTGCTGGTCAAAATACGCAACTTCAAGTTTAGTCCCACAGTGCACGCGTCCACTATCTGCTTGCAAATCACCGAGCATTAAACGTAACAGCGTGGTTTTACCACAACCGTTAGGTCCCACCAATGCAATTTTATCGCCACGCATCACTTGCGCAGAGAAATCCTTCACTAAAACTTTATTATCAACTTGATAATTAACGTTTTCTAACTCAAATACAATTTTACCGGAACGTGCGGCTTCGCCCACTTGCATACGAGCAGTACCCATCACTTCACGACGCTCTGAACGTTCTACGCGCAATGCTTTCAGCGCGCGAACACGCCCTTCGTTACGAGTACGGCGCGCCTTGATCCCTTGGCGGATCCAAGCTTCTTCCTGCGCTAATTTGCGATCGAATTCCGCGTTTTGCATCTCTTCAACACGTAGCGCTTCTTCTTTATTGATCAGATAATCATCATAATTACCTGGCCAAGAAGCGAGCTGACCACGGTCTAAATCGATAATACGGGTTGCCATATTACGAATGAAAGAACGGTCATGGGAAATAAAGACGATGCTACCTTGGAAATCTTTCAAAAAGGTTTCTAACCATAAAATGGTTTCAATATCTAAGTGGTTCGTCGGCTCATCTAAGAACAGTACGCGAGGATTGCTGACCAAAGCACGTCCTAATGCCGCTTTACGTAACCAACCACCGGATAATGAAGATAACTCTGCATCTGCCGGTAACCCCAACTTTTTGAGCACATCATTAATACGCGAGTCTAATAACCAGAGATTTAAGTTATCCAGAACCTCTTGTAAATCCGCCAGTTTGTTTAAATTTTTCTCACTTGGGTCAGACTCCACCAGCTTGGCAACATGGTGATAATCTTTCAAATATTGAGCTTGTTCAGCAACACCTTCTGCCACAAAGTCAAAAATAGTGCCTTCCACATTACGCGGCGGATCTTGCTGTAAGCGAGCAACGATCAAATCTTGTTCATAAGTTAATGAACCATCATCCAGTGGCTGCTCTTTCGTCAAGACACGCATCAAGGTCGATTTCCCTGCCCCGTTGCGACCCACTAAACAAACGCGTTCATTATCTTCAATATGAATTTCAGTATTGTCTAACAGAGGCGCATCACTAAACGCGAGGTATGCACCCGATAAATTAATTAAAGCCATTAATTCTGTTCCTTACTCTGCGTGGCTAATTAACCAGCAGTTGTGAATTTGACGGTTACGTGCGAAGTCTTCTGACAGTGTCTTAGCGGTGATTTCTTGTGCTTTTAAACCAAGTTCAGTCAGTGCTTCGAGATCCATTTTGAATCCGCGCTTGTTGTTGGAGAACATCACGGTTCCACCGCGACGCAGCATGCGTTTCAAATGGGTGATTAATTGCACATGGTCACGTTGAACGTCAAAGGTTCCATCCATACGTTTCGAGTTTGAGAACGTCGGCGGATCGATGAAAATCAAGTCAAATTGCTCATCGGTATTGGCTAACCAATTCAAACAATCCGCTTGCATTAGACGGTGCTGGCGACCTGTAAGCTGGTTGGCTTGCAAGTTTTTCTCTGCCCACTCTAAATAGGTACGAGACATATCTACAGAGGTTGTGCTCTTAGCGCCACCTAATCCCGCGTGAACGGTGGCAGTACCGGTGTAGCAAAAGAGGTTTAAGAAGTCCTTACCACGGCTCATTTCACCTAACATACGGCGAGCAATACGGTGGTCGAGGAATAACCCAGTATCCAGATAGTCAGTTAAGTTAACTAACAATTTAGCGTTATATTCATTCACTAAGAAGAAATCATCTTTCTGCGCTAATTTTTCGTACTGTTGTTTACCCTTTTGACGCTGACGGGTTTTCAGTACTAATTGATTTGAGGTCAGTTCAAGGACGTTCATCGTCGCGGTGATCACATCAAATAAGCGTTGACGCGCTTTACGCTCATCAACGGTTTTTGGCGGTGCATATTCTTGAATAACCACTTTGTCGCCATAGATATCGACAGCCACGTTGTATTCAGGTAAATCCGCATCATACAGACGGTAGCAATCAACACCTTGCTGCTTCGCCCATTTCGCCAGTTTCTTCTGGTTTTTACGTAAACGGTTAGCAAAATCTGGGGAAATTTCCGCAATGGTTTCTGATGGCGTTTCCGCTAACTGATAGTTTTTCTGTACGCAATCTAATGGACCATTTTTCGCTTTAAATTCACGTTCAGAACGTAATTGTAAACAACTTAATAATTCAGGAGATGCGCTGAAAATCGATAAACGCCAGCCGGGAAAACGTGCTTTAACAATACGACCAAATTGGCTATGCAATGCGATTAATGCCGGTTCACTTTCTAGACGCTCACCGTATGGCGGGTTACTGATAATAGTTCCCTTGATATCGGTTTTGACTGGGTTTTCCAGCGCCGCAGCATCACCGTGATTGAAGGTGATTAAATCTTGCAATCCTGCACGACGAGCATTGGCACGCGCCATATCCAGCACACGCTTATCAATATCAAAACCATAGAAACGGGAAGTAGTATCTTTCAAGCCTTGACGGAAACGTACCTGAGCTTCCGTGACAACTTCACGCCATAATTCAGGGTTATGTTTCAACCATGCATTGAATCCCCAATGCTGGCGATATAATCCCGGCGCTCTATCCGCTGCAATCATTGCCGCTTCAATTAATAGTGTCCCAGAACCACACATTGGGTCGACCATTGGGGTATTTTTCTGCCAACCTGAACGGCTAATAATTGCTGCCGCTAACGTCTCTTTTAATGGCGCTTGCCCCGCAAGGTCACGATAACCACGAATGTGCAGTGAATCACCACTCAAGTCCAGTGCCACGCTTGCGCGTTCTTTATTTAGGTAAACGTTAATGCGAATATCGGCTTCTTGGCGAGCAACATTCGGGCGTTGGTCTAACTTACGCACAAAGCTGTCCACGATGGCATCTTTCACTTTTAATGCACCGTATTGGCTATTACGGATCTCTTCGTTGGTTCCCGTGAAATGCACTACAAATGTATCATTCACATCGAAGATTTCAGACCAATCAATCGCTTGAACACCCAGATATAAATCAAGATCACTATAGACATCAAAATCATTCAGCGGTAATAAAATACGAGATGCCAGTCGACTCCATAGCAGACTTTGATACATCACACGGTCATCAGCCTGAAAATAGACGCCCCCTTGTGCCACTTTGCACTGGCTAGCGCCTAGCGCTTCCAATTCAGTTTTCAGTAGTTCTTCCAGGCCTCGAGCTGTGCTGGCAAACAGAAAATTCATAGTATTTATTACCGATTTCGATGAAAAATTGTTGCGCATTATAGCTAATCTCATGCACTTGTCATAAAGTTGCTGCACAACAATTATAGGATTAAAAAATGATTACGCTTTCGCGCCTGTATACACACCCAGTCAAGTCAATGAGGGGCATTCGTCTATCTCATGGTTACGCTGATATCAGCGGATTGACGTTTGATCGTAACTTTATGGTCACCACATTAGAAGGTAAGTTTATCACTGCGCGTAAATATCCGCAGATGTTATTATTTACCCCGGCTATGCTCAATAATGGGCTTTATCTAAAAGCACCTAATGGTGAAAGCGCCACCGTATTGTATCAGGACTTTAATGAGAAACAGAGTCCTACAGAAGTTTGGGGCAATCATTTTCATGCACTTATTGCACCCGATGAGATAAATAGTTGGTTAAGCAGCTTTTTTGACGAGCCTGTCCAATTGAGATGGTTAAGTCCTGAATTATCTCGCCGAGTCAAAAAGCACCAAGATGTTCCCTTATCTTTCGCCGATGGCTACCCATTTTTACTTATCAATGAAGCCTCCGTGCAAGAGCTGCAACGCCGCTGCCCAGCCAGCGTAAAACTCGAACAATTTCGCGGTAATTTAATCATTACCGGCGCTAAGCCGTTCGAAGAAGATAGCTGGAAACGCATTCAAATTGGTGATGTGATTTTCACTTTAGATAAACCTTGTAGCCGCTGTATTTTGACCACCGTCAGTCCAGAAAAAGGGATCAAACACCCACACGCAGAACCGCTCGCTACGCTGCAAACTTTCCGTATGGATGACACTGGTGATGTGGACTTTGGGCAAAATGCATTAATTGAAAATACGGGGATCATCCGCGTAGGAGATACTCTCACCGTATTAGAAACTAAGCAGCCAAAACAGTATCCATTACGCGATAGAGAAGCCCCTGTTACCCAGACCACAAAACCGACTCCAACTGCCGTGAATTTGGTTTTTGAAGAGATAGAATATATCGGAAATACAGAGCATGTGATCCTTGAACAGCTTGAATCTCACGGGCTTTCAATCCCTTATTCATGCCGTGCGGGAATTTGTGGACGTTGCCGAATTTCACTACTTGAAGGGGAAGTCACCCCACTAAAACAAAGTGCTATCAAAGATAATGGGGATATTTTGGCTTGTAGCTGTATTCCTAAAACTGCGCTCAAACTTGCATTTAATCAAGCCGATTAAATAGAAATAAAGCCTCAACTAAGAAAATAATTTTTTAGTTGAGGCTCTTAATTAAACATAAATTCTGCTCATATTCTTCAGCTGTATTTACCGTATAAACTTTATCATGCCTATTTTTTCATTTTATTTATTTTGCATGGAAAACTTTATTTCGCATAAAAGCAATCAAAATACGAATATGATCATCAGTGATCAATTACATGGCATTTCCATATAATAGACGCTTGGTTCTCGATTGATAATGCATCATCCGATCGTTCATGATCTTAATTGGATCACAGAATCGCAAAGTACGATCAGGTAATTCTAATGATGCTTCAGCTAATAAACACAAGCTTGCTGAATGACCCGCTTCTGCAATAATAAATGTTGAATAAACATTGCTATTTTCTAAGCACACTTGAATTAATTGACCACGTTCTGGCGTACTCATAAAATGGAAACTAGAAAAATACCAACTTTTTGGCATTTGGGGCTTTAAAAAGCGGTAAGCAACTAGGCTATTTAAGACTAATTCCGCTCTCTCTTCATAACTAATATTTAATCTCTTGGCTTGCTCATCAAATAAATAAAACTCTGCTGCATCTTCAATACTAAAAGGCATTTCATTTTGTGCAGAAACAGTCAACATTTTAGCTGGAAAACAAGACCGAAATATCATGCCGTTGGCGAGATCTAACATCACTCTGTCATGGTCACGATCAAAATACCAACGCCAATGATCATCAGGTTTAATATTCATAAACGATCCTTTAGCGATGTTATAAGCAAATAAGCTTTGTTTGGATCCTTTATTAAGATCCCTTTAAACATATCTCTGTTATATCCTAAAACTTAAAAGAAAAAGATACACGACTGACTGATCAATATAAGCAAACGTCAATGTCGACTTTTTAATAACGAATTAATCAGATGAGCGAAAACTATATGCCGCAAACCTATAACCATATGCCGCACAACTACACGTATAACTTGTCATTTAATGGATATAATTTATGTTCAATCTTAATATAGGATAAAAGGGGGAATAAATAAACCCCCTTGTATAATTAATCACCATTTTTTTAGATGTGATTAACAATATCCTTTATTAATTTTGGTCCGTGATAAATAAAACCAGAATAAATTTGGACTAATGATGCCCCTGCTTCCATTTTTTCTCTGGCTGCAGTTAATGAATCAATACCGCCAACACCAATAATTGGTAACTTTCCATTTAATTCACGGGAAATAAGTTTAATGACTTGGGTGCTTTTTAATTGTACCGGACGACCACTTAAACCACCCGCTTCATTACAGTAATTTAAACCTTGAACTAAAGAGCGATCCAATGTGGTGTTCGTCGCAATAACGCCATCAATATTATGTCTCACTAAACTGTCAGCAACTTGCACAATTTCTTCTTCAGTTAAATCCGGTGCAATTTTAACCGCAACAGGAACATATTTCTGATGGAGTGATTGCAGTGCTAATTGCTTCTCTTTAATGCCACTTAATAAATCATCCAGCGCTTCCCCATATTGTAATGTGCGTAATCCAGGGGTGTTTGGTGATGAAATATTAATCGCGATATACCCTGCGTGGGCATACACTTTATCCATACAAATTAAATAATCGTCTTTACCATGCTCAACCGGCGTATCTTTATTTTTACCAATATTAATCCCGATAATCCCGCCGTAAGTTGATTTTTTAACGTTCTCAACCAGGTTATCAACCCCTTTATTGTTGAAACCCATGCGGTTAATAATCCCTTCCGCTTCAACAACTCTGAATAATCTTGGTTTGTCATTTCCATCTTGAGGACGTGGTGTAACGGTTCCAATTTCGACAAAACCAAATCCCATTGCACCAAACGCATCAATGCACTCGCCATTTTTGTCGAGTCCTGCGGCTAAGCCTAATGGATTTTTAAAGGAGAGTCCCATACAGGTAACGGGTTTGGTTGCAATGGATTGACGAAGAAGGAATTGGAGAGGAGAGTGGTTTAAACGCTGAAGCTGACGAAACGTTAATTCATGGGCCTTTTCAGGGTCGAGCTGAAACAGTGCCTTTCGGGCAAGGTGATATAACATAGCTATTAACCTACTTTCTGTCTAAGTACGATTGAATATGCATTTCTCTACACGACACACTCAAACTCAGCGCGTGCAAAAATACCCCCAAACCTGTTTTACCAAATAGGGTTTGTGAGTATACAAGTGAGATTGGCTTGATAAAACGGCACATATGCTACCCCAACTGTGGGGTAATAATCCATGAAAATATCACTAAAAGTGCTAATTGTTTTGATCTTCTACCATAAAAAAGCCCTTAGACTCGAAAATCTAAGGGCTTACATGCATTTATTCTAAGAATTAACTGCCTACTATCCGAAGAATTAGCTTTCTAGCGCTTTGGTTATCTTCTCAAACAGATCCCCAGAAAGATTTTCTAACCCTTTCAGTTTTTCCAGAACCTCACGCATTAAACCTTGGCGCTTCGCATCATAACGTTTAAAGCGGATTAATGGCTCAATTAATCGCGATGCCACTTGCGGGTTACGAGTATTTAGATCCACTAAGATCTCATACAGGAATTGATAACCGCTGCTATCTTCCGCGTGGAAGTTCACTGGGTTACCCGCCGTAAATGAACCCACTAATGCACGCACACGGTTCGGGTTAGTCATGCTAAATGAGCGATGATTTAATAATTCACGGACTTTTGCCAGTGTATTTTTAGCTGGATTGGTACCTTGCAGCGTAAACCATTTGTCCATCACCAAGCCATCATGGTGCCAACGATCGTCAAAATCTGCCATAAGCGTTGCATGACATGGCAAGCCCGCTTCGTTTGCAGCGGTTAATGCCGCGAGTGAATCCGTCATATTATCCGCACTGCGGTATTGCGCTTCCACCAGCTTATTCGCCAACTCACGGTCGTCCGCTGCCGCTAAATATTGCAAGCAAGTATTACGCAGTGAACGCAGCGCAATATCTCCGTGATCAACACGATATCCATCAATATTAATCGAGCGATAGACCGTTAAGAACTCATCGTGCATTTCATTCGCTAGCGTTGAGTGGATAAAATCAATCGCGTTATGGATTGCCACAGGATCAATAACGGTAAACAGCTCCGCAATTTCATTTTCTGAAGGTAGAGTCAAAATTAAAGCGGCTAATGCAGGGTCAATATTGTCACTGAGCAATACAGCGCGAAATGCATCCACAACATGCACAGGCAGAACCAGCGCTTCCCCTTTATGCAGTTTTTCTACATTAATTTTGGCGTAGTTATTAATCAGTTGCTGCGCCGCATCCCAGCGAGAAAATTCATTGCTCGCATGCTGCATTAAAAATGCTAATTGTGCATCCGTGTATGGATAATCCAATTTTACCGGCGCAGAAAACTCACGTAATAAAGAAGGCACTGGACGAGAAGTCACATGGTCAAATACAAAACTTTGTGACGCTTGAGTGACATTTAAGACTGAATTCACCAAACTGCCATCACGCTTAAGCGGGATCACCGCGCCATCTTCACCATACAGTTCGATATCCAATGGAATATGCAGTGGCTGTTTTTCTGCTTGGTCGGCCGTTGGTGGCGTCATTTGGCTAACGTGTAGCGTATATTGTTGCTTCTCTTGAGAATATTCATCGCGCACAGTCAGAACTGGCGTTCCTGATTGACTATACCAGCGACGGAACAGGGATAAATCCACATTCGATGCGTCTTCCATTGCCTGCACGAAATCATCACACGTTGCTGCGCTGCCATCATGGCGATGAACATACAACTGGATCCCTGCTTGGAACATCTCTTCTCCAAGCAAAGTGTGGATCATGCGGATGACTTCAGATCCTTTTTCATACACTGTCAGCGTATAAAAGTTGTTCATTTCGATCACTTTTTCAGGGCGGATCGGGTGAGCCATCGGGCTTGCATCTTCCGCAAACTGCGCCGCACGCATCACTTTGACATTATTGATACGGTTAACTGAACGTGAGCCTAAATCAGAGCTAAATTCCTGATCACGGAATACGGTCAACCCTTCTTTTAAGCTTAGTTGGAACCAATCGCGGCAAGTAATACGGTTACCTGTCCAGTTATGGAAATATTCGTGACCAATCACAGATTCAATATTCAGATAATCTTTATCGGTGGCGGTTTCGCTTTTTGCTAAAACGTACTTCGAGTTAAATACGTTCAGACCTTTATTTTCCATTGCGCCCATGTTGAAGAAATCAACGGCAACAATCATATAGATATCAAGGTCATATTCTAAACCGAAACGCTCTTCATCCCATTTCATTGCATTTTGTAGGGATTTCATTGCCCATGGTGCACGGTCTAAGTTGCCTTTATCAACAAATAACTCTAATGCGACTTTGCGACCAGTACGAGTCACAAACTCATCGCGTAAAACATCAAAATCCCCTGCGACCAATGCAAATAAGTAACTTGGTTTCGGGAATGGGTCTTCCCATTTTACCCAATGGCGACCATCATCCAGTTCACCTTCCGCGATACGGTTACCGTTAGAAAGTAAATAAGGATAGCGGGATTTGTCTGCTGTAATTTTGGTGGTGTAACGCGCTAAAACATCAGGGCGATCTTGGTAATAAGTAATGTGGCGGAAACCTTCAGCCTCGCACTGAGTACACAAAGCTTCACCAGAAACATATAAACCTTCTAATGCACTGTTTTTCTCAGGGCTAATCTCATTAACAATACTCAGTGTAAACGCGTCTGGTAGCGATTCAATGATAAGCTTACCGGATTCTTCTTTATAGTTTGTCCACGCTTTACCATCGACTTCAAGGCTAATAAGAGTTAAATCTTCACCAAATAATTCTAAGGTGGAAGATTGCGGATTAAGGCGTTTCACCTTGCTGATAGCGGTCACTTTGGTTTTGGCGGGATCAAGGTCAAAATCAAGGGATATTTCTGTAATTGTATAATCAGGTGCTTGATAATCTTGACGATATTTCGCTTGTCTTAACTGAGTCATAGGTAACCTTTTTATTCGTTATATCCGTGTCATAGTCTCTTTCTACTGTATACAATACTATAAGATGAACTAATGTGAATCGACTTGAGAAACATTTTCATCACAAATTGCGATGTTTTTCTATTATTCCCCATTAAATTTATGAGAGTAGTATCCAACTTTGTGGGCGAACGGTTTGCCTGTTGGTGCTATAGATCTATTAAATCTAAATTTACATGTTAGTATCATTCAGTGATTATTGTTCTGAGTATGTTATCGAACAGTAAATGAAGATTCGTTTAGAATAATGACCACGTTGAACGCGTTTAACTCAACAGTTAATTGGGTGGATTAAAGTTGAATTATCTTCCAACAACATACAGATAGAATAAAACTTCTATCTTTTGTTAAAGCGGGTATACTTTTTCAACTTTAACGATTTAGCAATTAGTCAGCTCCGCGAGGAACTCTGCGCGCATGAATTTAGACGTAACACCGATTATTACATCACTGCTGGATACCGATGCTTATAAGCTCCACATGCAGCAAGCCGTTTTTCACCGCTACAACCAAGTTCCCGTTGTCGCTGAATTTCGTTGCCGTAGCAGTGATATTTTAGGTGCCTATGCCAATGAGATTGAACAACAGATCCAATTGATGGCACAGCTTTCTCTTTCGGATGATGAATATCAGTACCTACGTACTCTGCCCTTTTTCACCGAAGATTACCTTTCGTGGCTGAAAACATTCCGCTTTAATCCTAAGCAAGTTGTTGTCAGCGTCGCTGATAATGGCCAACTGGCCATGCGCATCAGTGGTCCATGGCGCGAAGTCATTATGTGGGAAGTGCCACTGTTAGCGTTAGTGAGTGAAATTGTTCAACGTGACAGACACCCTACCATTACCGCTGATGATGCCGTTAACCAACTTCACAAGTTACTGGAACTGTTTTATCAAGAGGCCAGCGAACGCCAATTAAATCTATCCGGTTTTAAATTGATGGATTTCGGTACTCGCCGCCGTTTTTCCTATGAAGTGCAAGCGGCTATCGTGGGCATGCTCAAGCAAGAATTCCCTTATTTAGTGGGTACCAGTAACTACAAATTGGCGCGTGAATTGGGGTTAATGCCTGTCGGTACTCAAGCACATGAGTGGTTCCAAGCTCATCAACAGATAAGCCCTGAACTCGCCAATAGCCAACGTGAAGCCCTACAAAGCTGGCTAGATGAGTACCCAAATCATTTGGGTATCGCCCTCACCGACTGTATTACGATGGATGCATTCTTGCGTGATTTTGACCACGAATTTGCTAATCGTTACCAAGGATTACGTCACGATTCTGGGGATCCTATTGAATGGGGTGAAAAAGCCATCGCCCATTACCAGAAATTGGGCATTGACCCACTGAGTAAAACACTGGTGTTCTCCGATAATTTAGACCTGCAAAAAGCCTTAGAGCTATACCACTATTTCCATAAACGGATAAATTTAGTGTTTGGTATTGGCACAAGACTCACTTGCAACATTCCAAATGTGGTCCCGATGAATATCGTGATCAAGCTGGTGGAATGTAATGGCAAACCCGTTGCTAAATTATCCGATAGCCCTGGAAAAACCATCTGTGAAGATGATGAATTTGTGAATCAGCTACGCAAAGCCTTTGACCTTCCTAAAATGGAAAAAGCCTGCTAAAAACAAATTAATAACCCGATAGCGATTTTTTACTTGTTTCCTGCCAAATGGCAAGTAACATAGCAGATTACCCCTGAAATATGGGATTTCGGAAAAGATGTCGGGTTATCGCTTTTTCTTATCGTGAGTTTTCTTCTTATATAGTGTTTCTTTGTAAACCCTTAAGCAGTCAACCCCAATAACGCATACCCGTCATCTCATATCGTTAATATTATTTAAAAGAGAGTAATTTTTATGATCGTTGCGCCTGTAGTCGATGTACTGCAAGGCCGTGTGGCGGTGGGCTCTGAAGTCACCGTTCAAGGCTGGGTACGTACAAGGAGAGATTCAAAAGCTGGTTTTTCTTTCCTCGCCGTTTATGACGGTTCATGCTTTAACCCATTACAGGCTATCATCAATAATAATTTATCTAATTATAATGACGAAGTCCTGCATTTAACCACAGGCTGCTCTGTGGAAGTCACTGGTATTGTTGCTGAATCTCAAGGTCAAGGTCAGTCTTTTGAATTACAAGCAACGGCAATCAAAGTCGTTGGTTGGGTTGAAGATCCTGACACTTACCCAATGGCAGCAAAACGTCACAGCGTCGAGTTTTTACGTGAAGCCGCTCACTTGCGTCCACGCACTAACTTAATCGGTGCTGTTGCACGTGTTCGCCATACTTTAGCCCAAGCCCTGCATCGCTTCTTCGATGAACAAGGTTTCTTCTGGGTATCGACTCCACTTATCACTGCATCAGATACTGAAGGTGCGGGTGAAATGTTCCGTGTTTCTACACTGGACTACAACAACTTGCCACGTAATGACAAAGGCGAAGTCGATTTCAGCGAAGATTTCTTCGGTCGCGAAGCCTTCTTAACGGTTTCTGGTCAGTTGAACGGTGAAGCTTATGCAACGGCATTAAGCAAAATCTACACCTTTGGTCCAACTTTCCGTGCTGAAAACTCCAACACTAGCCGCCACTTAGCTGAATTCTGGATGTTAGAGCCTGAAGTCGCATTTGCTAACTTAGATGACATCGCCGGTCTGGCTGAAAAAATGCTGAAATATGCATTCAAAGCGGCATTAACAGAGCGTCGCGATGACCTTGAATTCTTTGCTGAGCGTGTTGATAAAGACGTGATTAACCGTCTGGAACGTTTTGTGAATTCTGATTTTGCACAAGTTGACTATACCGATGCGATCAAAATCCTCGAAACCTGCGGTCAGAAATTCGAAAACCCAGTTTACTGGGGTGTCGATATGTCTTCTGAGCATGAGCGTTACTTAGCTGAGCAACACTTTAAAGCGCCAGTTGTGGTTAAAAACTACCCGAAAGATATTAAAGCTTTCTATATGCGCCTTAATGAAGACGGTAAAACCGTTGCCGCAATGGACGTCTTAGCCCCTGGCATTGGCGAAATCATCGGTGGTTCTCAGCGTGAAGAACGTTTAGATAGACTGGATGCACGTTTAGAAGAAATGGGTATGAATAAAGAAGATTACTGGTGGTATCGTGATCTGCGCCGTTACGGCACTGTACCTCATTCCGGTTTCGGTCTTGGTTTTGAGCGTTTAATTGCTTATGTGACTGGCGTCAGCAACGTACGTGAAGTGATCCCATTCCCACGTACCCCAAGAAACGCGGCATTCTAATGCCAATTGCCCGTCATACGGCTTAAATGGTTATTCATATCGGGTCACTGAGTGGCCCGATGTTTTTATCGCCACAGTTTATCACTCGTTTTTTATCAAAAACGTTATACCCAAGCAGGTCGCTAATATTGATTTATCGTTAACTATTGGCCCTGACTGAATATTTTGAGAGCACTGTCACAGTTTTTCTTTTATTGCCCTATTTTTTGCTTTTTTATTAACGATTCCTATTCCGACTAAGAATAATCTGCTTTGAGCGTGTTACCATTCTTATTTGTCAGTACACTTTTCCCTCATCAATGAATGATATCGTTCGAAAAAAGTTCAATTTGTCTTTCAAAAAAGTTCCCTCTTTTTTGTAAAATTTTTTCAACTGGTAGGATGAGTGGTTGTTTTTTACTCTATTTTTTACATTTAGAAACACCTTGTTACCATTTGTTTCAGAATCTTCGTTTTTGTAGCATTTTGGGGGTAGATAAATTTATCTACCAATGGAACACTGGACGCCGACTAAAGACGACACTAATCTCTCATAAATAGTTCAAAAGAATTTTATGGATTATTTTTGGCAGTGGCAGGTGTCCGAATAACACCAATGAGGGTAATAATAATGATGAAACGCAATATTCTTGCAATGGTTATCCCAGCTCTGTTAGCTGCTGGTGCAGCAAACGCAGCTGAAATCTACAACAAAGACGGCAACAAATTAGACCTGTACGGTAAAGTTGACGTTCGTCACTACTTCGCTAACTCAGAAAGCGGCGAAGACGGCGACGATTCACGTGTTCGTTTAGGTGTTAAAGGTGACACTCAAATCACTGACCAACTGACTGGTTTTGGTCGTTTCGAGTGGGAAACTAAGACTAACAAAACTGAAAACAACAACGATAACAAAAACCGTTTAGCTTACGCGGGTCTGAAATTTAAAGACTTCGGTTCTATCGACTACGGTCGTAACTACGGTGTTATCTATGACACGAACGCATGGACCGACGTTTTCCCATTATGGGGCGGCGACACCATGGCTCAGTCTGATACTTTCATGACTTCACGTAACCGTAACCTGGCTACTTACCGTAACAACAACATGTTCGGTTATGTTGATGGCCTGAGCTTTGCTCTGCAATATCAAGGCAAAAACACTGATTCTAACAAATCAGGTGTTTCTAAATTTGATGAAGATGAAGCTGAGTGGACTAACGGTTACAAAGACAACGGTGACGGTTACGGTTTCTCTACCGCTTATGACTTAGGTTGGGGCGTGACTCTGGGTGGTGGTTACTCTAACTCTGCTCGTACTGAAGCTCAAAAAGCTCTGAGCTCTACTGCTCGTGGTGAACGCGCTGAAGCATGGAACGTTGGTGCTAAATTCGACGCTAACAACGTATACTTAGCAGCTATGTACGGTCAAACTCTGAACACGACTCACTACGGTTCAGCTCATGACATCGCTAACAAAACTGAAAACGTTGAATTAGTGGCTCAATACCTGTTTGACTTCGGTCTGAAACCATCTTTAGGTTATAACCAATCCAAAGGTAAAAACCTGAATATGTATGGTGCAGATAACCACGATTTAGTTAAATATATCTCTGTAGGTTCTTACTACTACTTCAACAAAAATATGTCTGCAGTTGTTGATTACAAAATCAACCTGTTAGATGAAGATGAATTTACTAAGAAAGCTGGTCTGATGACTGACAACGTAGTTGGTTTAGGTCTGGTTTACCAATTCTAATTATCCGTTAACGGATAATCTGAAAACAGTAAATCATGTTTTTGAAAGCAGCGCTCCGGCGCTGCTTTTTTATTACTCACATTTTATCCCTCATAATAGAACCTGCTAACCGTCTTATTCGCTAATCATCCCACTAATTAGATAAAGTCACTGGTTTATACTCAATTTTTGGTCAAATTTGATGTAATGGCTATCTAGCTCACAAGATCACACCAATTTTTGGTAAAACAATTGGCAAAAACTTGTTACCAAGTTACTCTGGTGACTCGACATTTTCCGTTATACCTCTTTTTCAGCTAAACCACAGAGTTTTGGAATCGACAATATGTTTGAGAAAATCATTTCTGCCCCAGCTGACCCTATCCTCGGTCTTGCTGATAGTTTCCGTGCTGATCCTCGCGATAATAAAATCAACCTCGGTATCGGTGTCTACAAAGACGAATCAGGTAAAACCCCTGTTCTGGACACGGTCAAAAAAGCAGAGAAATTCCTGCTAGACAACGAGAATACCAAAAACTACCTTGCGATTAGCGGAATGCCGGAGTTTGGTCGTGTCACTCAAGCGCTACTGTTTGGTGATAACCATGAAATCATCAGCTCACAACGTGCTCGTACCGCACAAGCACCGGGTGGCACAGGCGCCCTGCGTATCGCAGCTGATTTCATTGCTAAACAAACTAACGCAAAGCGTGTTTGGATCAGCAACCCAACGTGGCCTAACCATAAGAATATTTTCGAAGCAGCTGGCTTAGAAGTGCTGACTTACAATTACTACGATGCAGCCAACCACGGTATGGACTTTGCTGGCATGCTAAACAGCCTGTCATCTGCGGTTGCTGGTGACGTGATTGTTCTTCATGGCTGCTGCCATAACCCAACGGGTATTGACCCAACGCCAGAGCAATGGACTCAACTGGCTGCTCTGTGTGCTGAAAAAGGGTTATTACCTGTATTCGACTTCGCTTACCAAGGTTTTGCGAAAGGTTTAGATGAAGATGCGGAAGGCTTACGCATTTTCACCAAAAACAACCCAGAAATGATTGTTGCCAGCTCATTCTCGAAAAACTTCGGTCTGTACAATGAGCGTGTGGGTGCTTGCACCATCATCGCTAAAGATAGCGATAACGCTGAGCGCGCATTTAGCCAAGCGAAAGCCGTGATCCGTGCTAACTACTCAAACCCACCCGCACACGGTGCGGCGGTGGTTACCACTATCCTGTCTGATGAAACATTAAAAGCTGAGTGGATCCAAGAACTGACTTCAATGCGCGAGCGTATCAAACGTATGCGTCAGTTACTGGTAAAAACATTGGAAGAAAAAGGCGCTAAACAAGACTTTAGCTTCATCATCAACCAAAATGGTATGTTCTCCTTCAGTGGACTGACTAAAGAGCAGGTAGAGCGTCTACGGAGCGAATTTGGCATCTATGCTGTAAGTTCTGGTCGTATTAACGTCGCAGGCTTAACTCTGGAAAACATGGTGCCACTGTGTGATGCCATCGTGAAAGTTTTATAAGTATTTATTCAAACAACTAAATACTTCACAAAAACAGCCAGTCACTTAACTGGCTGTTTTGTTTATAACAAAGGAATTACTTCAAATGGCTCAGGAAACGCTCTGTCATTTGGACGCCTCCCCAGTTATTTCTGACATTATCATGACCAATATTAGGATCAGAACTTCCCTCATAAGCAATACGTTGTTCCGCCAACAACTGTATCAAGCGATCAAGAGTTGACTCCTCATTGTGTTTTGATAATTGCTTGTAATCATTCAAAAAGCTCACCTGCATCACACTAGTCATTGAGGCAGTGTGATTATTGTGTTGCAAAATCACTCTCCTTCCGCTCTTTGATTGATATACCGTTTCTGCAAGCGTTGCTGAAAGTTCTTTGTAGCTTATTTCAGTAGAGGAAAAATCAACCAGTACCACTTGATTATGCCCTTCGAGATCATGGATAGTGACATCCCCTTGCCCATGACCACTCACAATATAGATATCATCCCCTTTATCACCAGCTAAATGGTCCTTTCCATCTAAAGAAATTAATACATCCTGCCCCATACCTTGTGCCAATAAAATATCATCGCCTTGACCACCATAAAGGATATTTTCGCCACCTGTTGTTATCAACTTATCATTCCCACTCCCACCTTTGATCACACGACCATGTCGTGACATATCCATCACTTCATCATTACCGGCGAGCATATCAATAAGCCAATGCTCTCTCGCATAATTTTCAGATAAGACAATTCCATCATTTTTCAAGGTTTGTTTTAATGGTTTAGGAACGCCATTTAACATATCAGCAAGCTCATTAACTGGCTTCCAGATGGCTAGCTGCCCTGAATGTTTTGCTTTATCGAGTTTTTCAGATAAGTAGTAAGACAACGAAGTCATACTATGCGTCGTCGATGAAATATAGTTATTATCGAGTTGGTTATAATGATGAATATTAAAGCGAGCCCCGCTATCATGCGTTGGCTGTTTAATCTTAAGAATTTTACCTGATGATGAAACATAGACCTGATAGTCGGGCTCGACTTCTTCAATAGCTTGCTGTTTAAAGTTAACTAAATGGATATGGTTATTACCAAGATTATCTTCAATATAAACGGCGCCTGAGTGGTTGCCATCAATAATATAATGGTCATCTCCACCTTCGCCCATCAAAGTATCTATTCCCTCACCTGATAACAGTAAATCATCCCCCTCACCGCCACTAACAAAGTTCTTTCCTGTCCCTCCATAGAGAACATTATTCCCCACCGTGGCTTTAATATTATCATCACCTTCTCCACCTAATATCACATAGCTATTTAAGCTCTTATTGATAATAGTATCGTCACCATTTTGACCATCAATAACATGCTTTTCTGATATATAACCCGCAGGTAAAAGAATTTGATCGTCATGATCGCTACTGTTTATAACTGGATTGAGTGGGGAAATATGATTTTTCTGTAAATCCACTTTAAATACATTACTATATTTATCTTGGATCAAAATCACCTCAGAAAGATTATCTCCCACATTTGTAAAATGAACGGTGAGTTTTTTCTGCCCAAACTTATCGAAGTTACCTAATTTGCCCTCATCCATCGATAGAGCAAAACCATTCTCGGCAGGTAATAATAAAATCACCTTATCATGTTCGGTGAAACTGTCTTTTACCTTCGCAAAATCAAAGGTAATTTCGCCATATTCATCTTTTTCTGTAAGAATTTGATAGGTATCAGCCCCGCGAGTGACTTCAATATAATTCCCTAATCTAACCAAAGGCAAAAAGTTATTTTTATCATTACCGCGATATGTTAATTGCTCAGCACGACCTATTGGTGCAAACCATCCCCATTCAGGAGCAACATGTTTTCGGTGCTTATTTATTATGATGGTATTAGTCGTTTCATCTATTTCGACGGATTTACTGTCTGTAGTCGCGACTTGGTCGGCTTCTTGAATATAACTGAGGCTAAAATATTGCCCTGACTCTTTTTGACCAATCTGCGTCGTCATCAACCAGCCATCTCGAGTTTGTACTCGATACACATGGTGAGTTTTTTTTAAGTCGCTATTTGGATCAATAACATTCTCTAACCGAATTAAAACTGAACTTTTTACATTGGTAAAATCATGTCCATCCTCAGTGCTACTTGGTAATTTAATGGTCAGAATTAAATCATTACCGCTTAGTTCAACCTGTTCTATTTCATCTAAAGAATATTCGATGCTCACATGACTTTGTGAACGACTCGATTCCTTGATAGCCACCTTAGCCTGATATTCTTTACTATTATTCTTATAGATAGGGTTTAGAAAACGTCTAGTTTTGACGGCTTTTTCTTTCCTTTCCCAATACTGCTCTGAAAGATAGAGATCGTTAACATGCTGCATCCATTCAAAACGGCGAATATGATAACTATCATTGCCATCACCACCCACGGCATCACCTTGAGTTAAAATAAGCTTATCATCACCACCATATCCGACTAATAAATCTTTACCTAATCCACCATCAAGTACATTATCTTTATCATCACCACGTAAACTATCATTGGTATTTCCTCTGATGATAATATTTTCTATATTTTGTAAATGAGCAACAGAAATAAATGGATGTTTTCCTTCTTTCTTATAATGCAGTGTATTTTTTTCTAAATTAACATAAGCATGATGAGCATCAGGTAATAGATCAATAATCAGCGTATCCTTCCCGCCTTGACCATCAAGATACTTAGTTGGCATTGTGCTATTACGTGACATTAATCCGCTTAAATTATTATCTCGCAGATAAAATAGATCATCTTTATCTCCACCAGCGAAATATTTTTCGCCAGATAAAACCTGAAATGCATTTTTTCGCTCTTTTGCACCAATAATGACATCATTACCGTTAGCTGTATTCCAACTCGTTCCTCTACTACGAGGGTTATCCAAATACAATGCGATCCTAGGGATATTACCCACTAAATTTTCACTAAATCTCCGCTCATTTTCTCTAAACACCTGCTGCCCTATCACTCCAAATTCAGTTTTCTTCGAATAAAAATTAATTTGAGAGGAGCTCGAATTTAATAACTGATGATGTATTGGTAAGGTCAAGAGACTCTCTGAAATTTTATGGCGAGATTTAAATTCTTCAAATAACGGATTTTTATATTCTGAATTTAAAGAATAACTATCATGCGTAGGTTTCGCTCCTATTTGTTTAATATCAACTATCTCTTTAGCTTCTTTTTTAAGCTCGAAATCACTACGAACCGATAACCCCATTCTTTGATACACATAATTTAAATTTTTAAACCATGCACTTCTTCTAATGATCTTGTTGTTAAAAATAAAATCAATTTCGTTAGCAGTAAAAGAAGGCGCATCTCTTTTCGAAAAATGGGATTTATAATGCCCTGCATCTATACGTCGTTCTTCTAATTTCCCAAGAAAATAGTTTCCATGTCCATCGACTAAATAGTATTTTTGCTCATCATCATAAACAGGGGCTTCAATAATACCAAAATGATGATCAAAGCCTGCCGCTAGAATATTGCTCTCAAATAATGTAAGATCCATTTCCCAATCTTGTTTTTTAAATGCATTGATATACAACTGGGTATTCATCTCCTGTTGAGTGCGCAAAGTAGGCTCTAAACCTAAAGCCCCTCGAATTCCTTCTTCTAATTCCCGATCCCAATCAATATTAATGACCTCTTTAATATTCTCAACTGCGCGAATACCATTGTAAACCCATCCTCCCACAAGCAAAACTCCCCCAACAACTAATCCAATAACAGGAACAGTCGAAGCTCCAACTAATACAGCAACCACTGTCACACCATTAACTACAGCACTCGCAATTGATAAAGCCGCATTGACGGTAAGATCTTGGCGTTGCTTAGGATCGGATACTTCATTGAGTTTGGATAAACAATCGTAGGCTTGATAGATATCAATGCCCATCCCGACTAAGTTAAAAATGACAACGGTTCCTGCGGCAATCCTTGTACGAATAAGGGAGCTAACACCTCTTGCAGAAGAGATATTTAACAACATCGGTTGTATAATCATATCTCCGTAATTAAAAAAAGCGGATGCACAAAGTAAATAAAATTGTTTTTCTAGTTCATTAATCTCTTCTTCTGTAATACCTGGTTTATCGAGTTTATCCAAAATAGCATATGCGCTAATCATGCTTTGAATAACACCAGCAGTCCCCATTCCTTGACCAAATTTATTTGCAGTACGCTGGAATAATGGAAGTTTAGTTCCAGCCTGGCGAACTTTTAATAAAGTCGAAGATGGAATAGTTTCTCGCTGTACATCACTATTATTTGCTAGATACTTAAACTGCTTTTTCAGTACAGCCGATTCACTAAAACTAGCTTGGTGATTGACTAATTGATATATATCTACTGAATTTAGCTGCTCATGAAATATTTTAGTAAAAATAACGTCGTCTTTTCCACCTTCCATTAAGGAAAAATACATTGCTAGCTTTTCAGGAGAAAAACGAATTTTTTTATGCAGGTTATCTGAGGTGATATCCGATAAAGTGATGGGTTTCCCCTCTATCGTTGCCCCTAATTGCTGTAATTTAGCGAAAGCGATTTTTTCACCATTAATAGTTACCCAACTATTTTTAGGTGAACTAAATTCAGCTTGCTCGATAATAGATTTACGTTGACTCTGTAGAGATGATAATCCGACTTTTAAGCTCTGCGACTCCAAATCAATTGATTGAATGTTTCCCCTAAAGTCACCATTTTCCATTTTTTGGAAGCCGGCCGACTTCCCTCTATTTATAGATTGCCCATCGGAAAGTTTGATGTCCTCATTAAAATACTGTTTAAGTTGCTGTTGAAATTGCTGTTGTGCTAACTGAAGAGAGTTATTTCTAATGCTAAATTGCACCCCTTGAGGGTCAAATAGGCAAACTTCGTACGCCCCATTACGCCTAACATGAGTGACAGTGTAAGTTGTTGACTTACCATGTAAAAATACGATCCTATTTGACGTATCAGCAACCACTGAAAATAAATCTACGACTGATTGGTCAGAAATAGAGATACTGTTATTCTTGATTAGCGTATCAATATCCTGAGTATATTTTTGCATTTTTTTCAGCAAAGTATCCTCTGCTGAAGTCAGTGTATTTTGGTCTGCAATTAACTCAATTTGAGCCTTTCGCTCAAGAAAATCACGTGCTAACTTACTATCGGTTAGATAATATTCAATGCCATATATACGACCTAATTCTCGGCCTATCCCATTAGAGCCACCATTTTGCGATATAATGCCATGATTAATCAAACCAATATTTTTTCCTTGGTTTAATTGTTGGTGATATTGTTGCAATCGTTGGGATTGATAATTTTCATAAGTTTTAAATGCTTCAGTAAAAGAGATGCTTTTAAATATTCCATTATTACCTTCAAAGTTTTTAGCACTGAGCTCACTAAATCCTTTTAAATTCTCACTTAACAAAATGAAATTATTGTTATCAGTCACTAAAGCTAAAATTTTACCTTTATCTATTCCATCACCGGCAGGAAATAGCTGTTTAAGTAATTCTTGGGAGTTTTTACTTAAATTATTTAATACTGAGAGATCATTTTTTATTGCCATTAATAAAGTATGGATGCTATCTGCTTGTTGCCGATAACTCATCTCTATTGTTGCCTCTATCAATTGATTTATTGATGCTGAATTGAGTTCATATCTACGGTTTAATGCTTCATTTAACTTTGAATTTACGAGAGGATCACTTAATACAATAATTAGTTTTTTAACATCAATAAGCCCTTCGTTATCCGAAAAGTAATTTAACAAATAAGGATGTTGCATAAAATCAATATCTTGAATAGCAATTTCTTTTAATGCTATTTTTTCCAAAAACGAAATGAGCTGCTGGTTAGGCTGACTTGAGAGTACAGCAGAAGAAACATTACTGCTTACCGCTGTAGGTTTATCTGGAGCTTCATAGATAAATTTAGATTTAACTTCACGGTTAATACCTTGAACTTTAAGCCCCTCAGATAAATTTTCAAGAAATGTCTTATGCTCATTCGCTTCCGTTATCATTGCCGGTCCCACAGAATGAAATAGGATATTTTCAGGACTTATCAGTGGATATTGTTTTTTGAGTGCCGATAACTCAATAGATAATGCATTTGTGGGCTTTCGTAACGTTTCTGCATCGCCAATCATCACCCAATTAGTTATTTTTTGTTGTTCCACTAAAGACATTAAATGTTCTTTACCATATTCCAAAATATGTTTTTTACTATCAACATCCATTTGAAATATTAATGTATTTTGGGGGCTTCTAGCGGCTAAATTCTCTGCTTGTAATAAACCTTTTTTATCCCCCGTCAGCCTAATAATAACGGTTAATTCTTCTGAGTGCTTAATTGTTCTTTCTAATGACTTTTTTTGAATATTCTGGCTATTCACCATCTTCCAAATGGGAGTATCAATGATACCAAGTTCATTTAGCCGTGTAGGGAAAGTTGAATAGAAATCATCAGGTAAAATATTATTATGTTTTTTAAGCTCCTGAATAAATAATTTATAGGCATCTTGATTATAAGCAACTTTCTTTAGTAAATTATTATCAATAGTACGAGTATCGGGGTCCCTAAACATAGACATAGGATCAGGCTCAATATAATCATTTAACTGAGCAAGTGAGAGTTCACCACGACGAAGCTCATTAATAAAATATAATGTGCTAGAGTTATTATTAATCCTGACTTGCTCACTTTCTGAATGGTATTGATAGACAAATTTATAACCTTGGGTATTTACTGAGTCTATTTCAAAATCAACTGGATAGATCAGCTTAGACCCTAAATACATATTTCCAACTTGCCGATTATAAGCGATAACAGGAGCTTGTATATTATTTTCAGCAAGTAAACTAGTCGCTTTTAGTGCAAAGTTTTCATTAACACCGCCTCGACCTAAATTGCAACCTATCATGACGAGTTTATCCGGCGTTGTATTTTTTAAAACTTTTCTGCGCAAATACATTAATGCATCTACATATTGCTGTGCATTTTTTCCCATATAAAGAGTTGGCTGATGATCACCATAATATTCTCCATGACCAATTGTTATCCAACGCACTTTTCCTACATTAATTCTATTTAGGTCTCCATGCAAAATTTTATATTGCTTCGAGCCCATATCATACTGTATAACCATAGAGTCTTCAGGATGTTTAGAAAATGCATTAGCAGTTGCTTTAGCTGAACGGTCATCACCACCATTTTGTATAATAACATTATAGGTATATTCAGTAGGTTTTACCTGCCTATTAGTTTCCGCATCATTAGCTTTGTTCGTACTGTATATCAGCATCGGATCTAGCCAAATATCTAGGTTGCCCGTATTTGGTAAATCGGTTTCCGACAATCGGCTACTTTGATGACTTTCCTGCATGTTTACATAAATATCACCAAAATCTGTATCTAACTGAACAACAGGTTTTTCTGTGTTCGGATCATTATTGATGATACTTTTTTTCCGTATTATTTCCGTTCGTCCTTCAATAAAACTGTCTGATATTTTACGTTTAGGTTCGAAGTATTGACCATTATCTCCTTCACTCCATTTTTTATTTAATGGGGCTCTATAACCCTGATTTATTAATAACTGCTGAAAATTAGAAAGCTGTTCGACGTTATGAACAATGATTGCACCTTGAGAGTTCATATGAAAATAAGTATCGATGGATTCCGTCGTACCTATAAGGTTATTTTTCCCTTTTAGCCGTTCCGGTAAGAAAAAGGTAATAGGGAAATTTTCGCTCATGACACTTGCAGGGTTAGCGTCATCAGCCCCATGATGGATCAGCTCCATCCCTTCAGCTAGACCAAGTTTTTTATTTAATTTATTTTTTATTTCTTTGATTCTTTTATTTGTAATGCCATTATCTTTGCCTTCTTTTTTATTATACTCATCTTCATTATGATATAATTTTTTCTGTTCTGGCGTTAATTCATCATAAATAACGTTTGATTTCCATTCAGACCAACTTGGCATCTCTGTCATTTTTACATAGTGCTCCAATTCAGAGAATGGGAAAATAATCGTAAAAAGATCATAATCGGCAGTCAATGCTTTTCCTGTTACAGGATCAGCAATAACATGGAATGGTTGAATATTACCTTCATCTTCATGGTATACATGCCAAAAATATTTGCCATCTCGATTTATTTTCTTTAACAAAAAAACTTTTTCTTGCCCATCGAGAAAAGAGGTTGTTTTGCTATATTCACTACCATTAACTTTCTCTAATGGTGTAATTTCATTATATACAGTTAATTCATTAACTCTCTCAGGGGTTAGCTCAAGAATAGTCGATTTTGCATGTCCATCATCAATCGCCTGTTGTGTATAGGAATTATATTTATTTTTATTTTCACGTCCTGATCGTTTAGCATATTCCTGCAATACAGGAATAAAACCACTGTGAGGTCCCCAATCTGAACTTTTACTCTTAATATTTAATCCTTTACTACTGTATTCTCCAGATGAAATTAAACTCGCTGATTTTTCATCAACAGGGCGAATACCTATGATAATATTTTCCTCATTTGCAACTTGCGTAATCGCCTTTTGATGAGATTCAGGTATACCAGTAATCATCTTTCTATCATCAGGTTCAATTGGGCTTAATTGTAAATTAACACTTTTATAATCAAGTTTAGTATTGTTAAGTTCTAATATTACCTTAGATTTAATTTTAACATCTTTAATATCAAAATTTTTACTTACCTCGTATACCAAGCCTCCATCATAAGAGATAAAAATATCTCTCCCTAATTCTGATAAAGTTTGGGAGTTGCTTTCTATTAAATACTTTAATTCAAAACTATCAATAATATCTGTATATATGTAAAATGATTTACCATTAATTTCAGCTTTAACTTTAATTATTTTCTCTTCAGGATTAAAACCTTTATAAATAATCCTATCTCTATCATTAATACCTACAGATACCTCTCTTTCTGATAGTAATGCACTTTCCGTAATATTAATTTCAGTTTTATTTAATTTACTTAAGTTAAAATTTACATTTCCATCATAGTTATACTTATAATAACCTATTTTAAAATCATTGTTTTTCAAGGGAATGAAACTATAACCATCTGATTGTTTTAGTACAAAACCCTTTAGAAAATTAAAAAATTCTTCTTGGTTATCATATTTTTTTATTCCTGAGTTTGGATCGAAAAATGTGAACTCCCAAGATTTTGTTGTTGCATTAAAATCTGCTGTTATTGCCATTACATGAGTACTTGAACAGAATTTGTATCTCAGGGGATTATGCCCATGGCTAGTTTCATTACTTAACTTTCTTATGAATTCATTTAATGAAACCTCTTTTTTTAAATGGTCATCATATTTATTTCCTTCATGTGACTGGCTCCTTTTCATTCCTCTCAATATATTTAAAGATTCAACTTTATTATAATTATCCCTTTGAATATCATTAAAAACAATCTTCAAAAAAAATCTTGCATCATGTTTCGTAAAATATTTATCCATTGGATTATTTACATCACTAAAATGCGCCTTTAGCTTCAGAAATAATGGATCTTTTGAAATTTCGAGACCTTCTTTTGATTTTAAAAAATCATCATCAGCAAAAAGTGCACGATGATATTTTTTTGCTTTTATTTTTTGTAGTTCAACAATAGATTCATAATACTCACCTTTAAATTGGCTATCTTCATATGTCGTGTTTATAACGTAATCAATATAGTCTTTGAAACTTCGACCATTAATATCTTCATATGTGGTTTGTTCAAAATAATTATAATTTCTTACGGAGCTTTCATAATTTTCTTGATGCTTGACTGCATTAAAAACAAACTCATTCAAGAGCGCTTCCGTATGCATTTTTAGTGCATCTGAACGTGCTTGACTTAAGGTATCTTGGTTTGTTTTATGATTATTCGCTACATCTAATAGGGCATTTAACTGTTTAATATAATCAATATGTTGATTATTACCCGCATATATTAAATACTCATTAGCTAGGCCGTAACAATAACCAAGGGTCTTAGCCTGACTAATGCCATACTCACTTAATAATTTATTTCTTAAAGCCTCATTTTCAATAGAGTTTGCATATTGATGTAAGTTAACTTGTTCAAAATCCATTTAGAAGTCCTCATCTAATTTATAAATATCCAATCTATATTCAATCAAAACATAATCGCACTGAATTTATTTTAAAAATAGATTATAGATATAAAAATTAATAATAATTA